>JASHUI010000625.1:0-6432 GCA_030040095.1 Streptosporangiaceae bacterium
CAGCACAACCCCAGCCGGCACAACCCCAGCCGCCACAACCCCAGCCGGCACAACCCCAGCCGCCCGCACAAGGCCAACCCCCGGCACAGGGCCAGCCACCCGCGCAGCCCCAGCCACCCGCACAACCCCAGCCACCAGCACAACCCCAGCCACCCGCGCAAGGCCAACCCCCGGCACAGGGCCAGCCACCCGCGCAAGGCCAGCCACCCGCGCAAGGCCAACCACCCGCACAACCGCAGCTACCCGGCAGCGCAGGTCCGGCGAGTGGTCCTGGACCTTACCCCTCAACGAAACGCCTGCTCCGGACCGCATGGGGGAAAGCGACAGCGGTCACTGTCGGCATCGTCGTAGTGGCTGTCGGCACTCTGCTCGGCGTGCACCTAGCTGCGGCACCGACATCAGCCGCCCCACCGGGCGCCCCGGCCTCCACGCACAGCGCGGCTGCCACGCCCACCCCCACGGCTCCCCCCATTGTGACCAGCATTGCCGGCACCTACACGTTCACCCGGCAGGTGCTCTCTTGTAGCGGTGCCAACTGGACCTGCCCTCCAGAAAATCTGCCCATGAAGATCACTTGCTCCGCCACCTATTCATGCGTGGCCTCGTCCAGCCACTGGGGGTCCTCACATCCAGTCACCTTCAACGGCACAACGATCTCCTTCTCCGGCACCGACGTGGGCGTCGTGGTCTGTAACACCGCCATCCCGGCCACGCTTACCTTCGACCTCACCGTGGTTTCCTGGAAAGTGGGAAGCAATTCTGTACGCACGCCCCAGCGAATCCAAGGTCCCTATTCTTTTACCGCCGCGGCAGCCCAAGGTTGTTCAGCTATTCAAGAGAAGGCAATCATCACCTCCGGATAAAGGACAGCCCAGTCAACTCCGGTCGGCCCGCTGAGCGCTATCCCCGTCGAGGGCACCGGCGAGCTGGTTGCGCGACGTGACGCCCAGCTTGGGGAACAGCCGATATAGGTGTGATCCGACCGTTCGAGGTGAAAGGTAGAGCTGCTGGCCGATTTCGCGGTTGGTCATCCCGGTCGCCGCCATCTGAGCTATCTGAAGCTCCTGGGTCGATAGCTGATCACGCGCAGCCGGAACTCGTACTCGGCTCTGCTCGCCAGACGCGCGCAACTCCTGGCGCGCACGTTCGCCCCAGGGAACACATCCCAGCGCGTCGAACACCTGCCGCGCGGCCCGCAGCAGCGTACGCGACTCGGTGACGCGCCGGTGACGCCGGAGCCAGGCCCCGTAGGCGAGCTGCAGCCGGGCATGGTCGAACGCGTGATGCCTCAGATCGCTCCGCAACGCCACGTCGTACAGCCGCTCTGCCCCGTCGTCCGGGGCGAGAACCGCACGGGCGTACACCAGGCCGCTATGCAGCGTCGGCGAGGGCGTGCGCCGCGCGAGCGTTTCGAGTTCCGCGAGGATCGCAGCCGCGACATGGCGCTGTCCGCTTTGCGCGGCCGCATCCGCAAGATAGGTGATCGACATGAAACGGGCCGCCTCGTGGAACGCCGGATCGTTCCGGTCGAAGACTCGGGTGAGGTGCTCCAGCGCGACCGCAGGCCGCCCGGCGCCCAGCCAGATCACGCCGCGAGCGAACGCGACCATGCAGATGAGATCGTTCAAGCCTTGAGCTATCGCCGTCTTCTCGGCCTCGGCCACGAGCCGTTCCGCGGCTTCTGCCTCGCCCCGCAGGCCGCGAAGGGTGGCGCGCGCGATCAGCGAGCCCGCCCGCCACCAGGACTGCCCGACCTCCTCGGCGAGCCGGCTGGACTCGTCCACCAGCATCTCAGCCGAGGCCCAGTTGCCCTGGGCGATCGCCACCCACCCCCACATCACCAGCACTTGGGCGAGGACACCCAGTCGGCCCTGCGCGCGCAGCTGGGTCGTCGCACTCGCCAGGAACCTGGTCGCGACGTCGTGGTCGCCGATCGCACGTGCCGCCATGGCCGCCAGGTACGCCTCGTCAGCGCTCAGCTCATCTGCCGATGCTTCGATCGCCGCCAAACGCTCAGACACCACCGAGCCCCAGCGGACGGGTCCTGCCATGGCCAAGATCACAACGCGGCGTGGGTGCGTCTGCGGCACCGGCAGCCCCTCGACCGCGACCGCCACGCGATCCCGGATCTGCCCGCCGAGATCCGAACGCCAGCATCGGACCGCGGCCCCGAAGAGAAGGTGCAGCGCCAGGTCGCTGTTTCCGGCGTCAGCGGCCACCTCAGCCGCGTCGACGAGTGACTGCGCCTGACCCCGGTCGCCAGGGACAGCGTCCGCAAACGTGCTGCGCAACCACGTCAATCGTGCACGCTGCTCACCGTCAGGATTCAGCTGCTCGGCCTCGCGCACCAACCGCCGCAGCAGGTCGACTTGCCCCGCCTCAAAGGCCAGCTCGCCCGCCCTCAGCAGCCGCGAACACCGCCGCGAAGAAGACGCGCTCAGGGCGGCCGCGCGCCTGGCGGCGGCTACGGCCAAGCCAATCGCGCCGCGCTGAGCGAGCCGGGCCGAAAGCAGCTCGGCTTCGCGGGCAATGGGCTCATCGGGCCCGACCGTCGACGCGGCCACGTGCCACAGGCGCCGATCCGGCTCGTCGGTGAGCACGGCTGCCAGCGCGGCGTGCGCACGGCGCCGGCGCACGGCGCCCGCGGACTGGTAAATCGCCGAACGAACCAGCGGGTGGCGAAAGGTGATCGATCCGCCGGCGATGCTCGCCAGGCCGGCTCCCTCCGCCGGAGCCCAGGCGTCAAGCGGGACCTCGACCGCGCGGAGCAAGGACGCGGCGGCCAGCAACTCGGCAGCCGAGGCGCGTTCGTCCGCGGCAGCCAGCAGCAACAGGTCGCGCGTTTGGCCCGGCAGTCCGGACACCTGGTGGGCGAAGGCGTGCTCGAGCCTGGACGTCAGGGACACCGGGCCCGTCGACGACCCGCCGATCCCGGCGTCGTCGAGACGCAACGCATCCGGGAGCTCCAGCAAGGCGAGCGGGTTGCCGGCCGCGATCTCCAGCACTCGCCGCCGCAGGCCCGGCGTGAGGTCCCCCGCCGACGCGTCCACCAGCTCGCCGGCGGCCTCGCCGCTCAGGCCGCCGAGGAGTAGCTCCGGCAGTCCCGCGCTGTCGAGCGCGCTGGCGATGCCGTTTCGCAACGCGAACAACACCGCGATCGGCTCCGCATCCACGCGACGCGCGATGAACGCAAGAGCGCCCGCCGTCGGCGGGTCAAGCCATTGCGCCTCATCGACGACCAGCAGCAACGGAACGCGCTCCGCCGCGCACCCGAGCAGGTTCAGCGCTGCAAGCGCGATCAGGAACGGGTCCGGAGCGGCGACATCAAGCGACCCGAACGCGGCCGACAGCGCGTCGCGCTGTGGTCCCGGCAGGCGGTCCAGCCCGGACAGCACCGGGCGCAGCAGCTGTTGCAGCCCTGCGAACGCTAGACCGGTCTCTGATTGCGCCCCGGCCGTGCGCAGCACCGATACACCCTTCGAGTCCGCCGCGGCCGAGGCCACTGCCAGCATCGCGGTCTTCCCGATGCCAGGATCGCCGCGCAAGATCAGCGCCCCGCCTCGCTCGGGAATCTGCGCGACGAGCTGATCGAGCATCGCGACCTCTGCCTCGCGGCCGAACAGCGGCGCAACGGGCGAACCGGGCCGTGCCCGAGGGGTACCGGTGCGCATGCCTATCACCGTAACCGCAGGGCGCCGGGCCGGAAGACGAGCAGATCAAGGCGCAGCCCGAGCGGGCCGGCCAGCCCACCAGATTGTGGTGCATACGCCGTCCGCTGAATTTCAGTCAGATGACGCAAGCGCGGGCCGGGGCCACCGGCAAGTCTGGAGAAGTACCGCCAGGTCACCGTACCGAGGCACGAGGAGAAGCCATGGCGAACCCGGCCGAACTGGAAACCAGCGAGCGGCACATGGGGATCGCCCGGCGGTGGTTTACGGAGGGATGGGCAGGGAATGTCGCGATGGCTGGCGACATCTTCAGCGACGAACTGCGGACCAACGGCGTCCATGTCGGCGTGGCCGGACCGGTCGCCAGGATCCGCGACCGGCTGACCGGCTTTCCTGATCTCGCAACGAGCATCGAGGACATGTTCGCCTCGGAAGCCAAGCTCGCCGTGACTCTCATGTGGCGCGGAACGCACGCCGGCCCTTATGGCGGCGTGCCGGCGACTGGCAAGACCGTCGAGGTGCGCGACTCGGCGATCTGGCACTTCCGGGACGGCAAGGTCATCGAGATCTTCACGCTTCAGGACCAGTTCGCGATGCTGAAGCAGGTCGGGTACCTGCCGGAGAGCTTCTACGCCGCCTGACCGGCGAGGCGGGGTACTGGCGGAAGAAGGAACATCATGGATCTCGGCCTGAGCGGGCGAACCGCGATCGTTACCGGCGCCAGCCGGGGAATCGGGCTGGCCGTCGTCGGCGGGCTCGTCGCCGAGGGCGTGCGCGTCACCGCCGGCGCGCGGGAGTCCTCGGCTGAGCTTGACGATCTGGCTGGAACCGGCGCCGTGCGGGTTGTGCAGGTGGACCTGGCCGAATCCGGCGCGCCGGCCGCGCTGGTCGCGGCGGCAGGTGACCGGATCGACATCCTGGTCAACAACGTCGGTGCCGCTCCCGCCAGGACGGGCGGGTTTGGCGAGATCTCCGACGCGGACTGGGCGGCTTCGCTCACCCTTAACCTGATGGCGGCGGTGCGCACCACCCGCGCTGCGCTGCCGGTCATGGTCGCCGCCGGGAAGGGGGCGATCGTGAACATCAGCTCGGCCAACGCGTTCTTGCCCGACCCGGCCGTGATGGACTACAGCGCGGCGAAGGCCGCGCTGGCCAACTTCTCCAAGTCCCTGTCCAAGGAGGCCGGCCCGCACGGCATCCGGGTCAACACGATAAGCCCAGGCCCGGTCGCCACCGACCTGTGGCTCGGCGACCACGGGGTCGCGGCGACGGTCAGCCGCGCGACCGGTGCCGGGCCCCAGGACGTCCAGAGCCAGGCCGCCCGGCAGATGGTGACCGGCCGGTTCAGCCGGCCGGAAGAAGTCGCCGACCTGGTGCTCATCCTGGCCAGCGACCGTACCGCCAACGTCACCGGGGCCGACATCACGATCGACGGCGGCCTCATCCCCACCTGGTAGCCAGTAACCGGTCACCGGTCGAGGCGCAATGCACCGTGGCTAGAGCACGCGCCCGGTGACCCGGGGAAACAGTCAACTGACTCAAGCGAAACCTCGCGGGCCCGCACAGGATGGAGTGCAATCAGCTCCCCCGCCACCAGATGGGACACACCCATGACGGACGCACCGATCCCGGTCATCTTCATCCACGGCCTCTGGCTGCACGCCCGCTCCTGGACCGAGTGGGCCGAGATGTTCGAGGCCGCTGGGTACCGCCCCGTGGCACCGGGCTGGCCCGGCGTGCCCGACACGGTGGAGGCCGCCCGCGCGAACCCCGACAGCATCGCCAACCACGGAATCGACGACGTGACCAGCCACTACGCGGCGGTCATCGATGGCCTGCCGGCCAAGCCCATCCTGATCGGCCACTCCTTCGGGGGCATGATCGCCGAGAAGCTACTCGGCCAGGACCTGGCAGCAGCGGCCATCGCCATCGACGCCGCCCAGATCAAGGGCGTGCTGCCGCTGCCGATATCGTCGCTGCGGTCCACCCTGCCGGTGTTCCGCAACCCCGCCAACAAGCATCTGGCGGTCTCCCTGACCGCCGAGCAGTTCCGTTACAGCTTCGGCAACGCCATCGACGCGGCCGAATCCGACGCCCTGTACCGGCAATGGACCATCCCGGCGCCAGGCCGGCCCCTGTTCGAGGCAGCCGAGGCCAACTTCTCCCTGCATTCCCCCGCCAAGGTCAACACGACCATCGACAACCGCGGCCCGCTCCTGCTCATCATGGGCGGCCAGGACCATACGGTCCCGGAAGCCATCACCAAATCCACGCTCAAGCAGTACCGCCACTCGCACGCGATCAACGACCTGATCGAGTTCCCCGACCGCGGGCACTCGCTGACCATCGACCACGGCTGGCGCGAGGTCGCCGGCGCGTGCCTGGACTGGCTGGACAAGCACGGCCTGTAGAAATCGGCCTGCTCACGATGACAGACCCGATCATCCTCGCCGACCACGACGGGGCCCGGCTCACCCACGGCAAGCCCAAGGTCAACGGCGTAGAGATCCACTACGCGATCGGCGGCGCCGGCGAGCCGGTGTTCTTGCTGCACGGCGTTCCAAAGACCATGTCCTACTGGCGCCACGTCGTGCCGCTGCTGACCCCGCACTACACCGTCGTGGCGGTCGACAACCGGGGCTTCGGCGGCTCCCAGCGCCCCCTGGCCGGCTATGACACCGCCACGATGGCCGGCGATGTCGCCGAGCTGGCGACCCACCTGGGCTTCGACCGGTTCCGGGTCGCCGGCGAGGATTGGGGCGCG
>JASHUI010000626.1:0-4668 GCA_030040095.1 Streptosporangiaceae bacterium
CCGTCCGCGCGGCGGGCGCGGACGCGCTGGCCTGCCGGGCATACCCGACCGGCTGCACCCGGCGGATGGCGAGGCCCTGGTCGAGCGCCGTGCGCAGCAACCCGGGCAGCTCCAGCTCGCTGACCTCGCGGATCTGGCCGTCGCCGGTCTCGACCTCCACCAGCGTGACCGTGTCGGCGGTCCGGGCCTCGACGGCGACCGTGCCGCCGTCGATCCGCCAGGACGGGCCGGCGGGCAACGGCAGCGGCGCCGTGGGATGGCGGGCCACGAGCACCACCGAAGACCGGGCCGCCGCCCTCCGGATCTCCGCGGTCAGCCGCCCGAGCCCGTCGTGGTCCAGACCGCCGGACGGCTCGTCCAGCACGACCAGCTCCGGCGGGCCGACCAGAGCCTGGGCGACCAGGGCCCGCTGCACGTTGCCGCGGGAAAGCTCGCGCAGCGGGCGGTGCCCGGCGCCGGCCAGGCCGATGCGGGCCAGGAGTTCATCCGCCTGCCCGGCCGCCTCCTCGCGGGACAGGCCGGCGGTCCGGGCCAGGCCGGTCAGCCAGCGGCGCAGCGCCAGCCTCGGCAGGGCGTCGGCGCGTTCCGGAGCGTAACCCACGCTGGCCGGGCGCCGGCCGTTCTGCCCGGTCGGGAGCACGCCCGCGGCCGCCGCGAGCAGCGTGCTCTTGCCCGAGCCGTTGGCCCCCTCGACCGCCACCACCTCGCCCGCGGCGGCGGACACCAGCACCCCGCGGGCGACGAGCACCTTCCTGGCGGCCATCAGCCGGTCGGCCCGCAACACCAGGACCGGTGCCACGTCGTCGCGGTCGTCGGCCACGCCCCCATTATGGGGACAGAGCCGGGCGCCACGGGACAGACAGCGAACCACCCACGGCGCGCCGGTTGAACGCCGTGGGTGGCTCGCTGGCCGCTACGGAGCGATGCCGGTAGCGGCCGGACAGGGCAGGCATCGCCCGGATCGCCTGCAACGCGGTGATAACAGCGATGTGACCTGAACGCCCTATATCAGCGCCGTTCCGTATGAAAGACGATTTTCACACCAGTACGGATTGCCGACAAGAGGTCACAAAACAGCAAACGACCTCACCGGCCGGGGCGGCGGGCCGGGCCACGGCCGCGGTCGGGCTCGTCGTCCAGGCGCAGCGTGAGCGATATCCGCTTGCGGGCGCTGTCGACGCCGAGCACCTTGACCCGCACCACGTCGCCGGGCCGGGCCACCTCACGCGGATCGGAGACGAACCTCCGCGACATCGCGGAGACGTGCACCAGCCCGTCCTGGTGCACGCCGACGTCGACGAAGGCGCCGAACGCGGCGACGTTGGTGACGACCCCCTCGAGGACCATCCCCGGCACCAGATCCTCCAGCGTCTGCACCCCCTCGGCGAACGCCGCCGTGGTGAAGGCCGGGCGCGGGTCGCGGCCCGGCTTCTCCAGCTCGGCGAGGATGTCGCTGACCGTCGGCAGCCCGAAGCGGTCGTCGGTGAACTGCTCCGGCCGCAGCGAGCGCAGCACCTCGGCGTTCCCGATCAGCTCGGGCATGCCGATCCCGGCCGCGGCCAGTATCCGCCGGACCACCGGGTAGGACTCCGGGTGCACGCTCGAGGCGTCCAGCGGGTCGTCGCCGCCGTTGATGCGCAGGAAGCCCGCGCACTGCTCGAACGCCTTCGGGCCGAGCCGCGGGACCTTGGTCAGCGCCTGGCGGGTCCGGAACGGCCCGGCGGAGTCCCGGCTGGCCACGATCGAGCCTGCCAGTCCCTCGCTGATGCCGGACACCCGCGCCAGCAACGGGACCGACGCGGTGTTCACGTCCACGCCCACGGCGTTCACGCAGTCCTCGACCACGGCGTCGAGCGAGCGGGACAGCTTCGCCTCGGACAGGTCGTGCTGGTACTGACCGACCCCGATGGACTTCGGGTCGATCTTGACCAGCTCGGCCAGCGGGTCCTGCAGCCGGCGGGCTATGGACACCGCGCCCCGCAGCGACACGTCCATGCCGGGCAGCTCCCTGGAGGCGTACTCGGAGGCCGAGTAGACCGAGGCCCCGGCCTCGGAGACCACGATCTTGGTGAGGTTCAGCTCCGGGTGCCGCCGGATCAGGTCGGCGGCCAGCCGGTCGGTCTCCCGGGAGGCGGTGCCGTTGCCGATGGCGATCAGCTCGACCCCGTGGACGGCGGCGAGCCGGGCGAGCGCGGCGATCGAGGACTCCCAGCCGACCCCTCGCCCGCCGCCCGCGGCGCGCGGCCCGCCCCTCGGCTCGTGCGGGTAGATGGTCTCGGTCGCGACCGGCTTGCCCGTCGCGTCGACGACCGCGACCTTCACCCCGGTCCGGAAGCCGGGATCGAGGCCCATCGTCGCCCGGGCCCCGGCCGGCGCGGCCAGCAGCAGGTCGCGGAGGTTGGCGGCGAACACGCCGACCGCGTCCTGCTCGGCGGCCTGCCACAGCCGCATCCTCAGGTCCACGCCCAGGTGCGGCTGGATGCGGGTCCGCCAGGCCCAGCGGACCGTGTCGGCGAGCCAGCGCCCGGCCGGGGTGAGGCGGGCCGCCGGGGTGAGGCGGGCGGCCGGACCGGCGATGCCGAACCGCTCGGCGATGAGCGTCTCGTAGTCATTGAACGCGCCGACGCTCCCCGGCTCCGCCTGGCCCGGGTCCAGTTCCAGATCGAGGACCTCCTCCTTCTCCCCGCGCATCATGGCCAGGATCCGGTGCGATCGCAGCCGGGTGAACGGCTCGGCGAACTCGAAGTAGTCGGCGAACTTGGCTCCGGCCTCCTGCCGGCCGTCCCGGACCCGGGACACGAGCCGTCCGCGCGCCCACATCCGCTCTCTCAGCTCGCCGACCAGGTCGGCGTCCTCGGCGAAGCGCTCGGCCAAGATGGCCCGCGAGCCGTCCAGGGCGGCGGCGGCGTCGGGCACCCCCTGGTCCGGTGCCAGGTACGCGGCCGCCGCCTGCTGCGGGTCGCCGGCCTGGCCGGCGAGCAGGGCGTCGGCCAGCGGCTCGAGGCCCGCCTCCCGCGCGATCTGGGCCTTCGTCCGGCGCTTCGGCTTGTAGGGGAGGTAGATGTCCTCCAGCCGCGCCTTGGAGTCGGCCGCCGTGATCTGGGCCTCGAGCGCCTCGTCCAGCTTGCCCTGGGAGCGGACCGACTCCAGGATCACGGCCCGCCGCTCCTCGAGCTCGCGCAGGTATCGGAGCCGTTCCTGCAGCGTCCGCAGCTGCGCGTCGTCCAGGGCACCGGTCGCCTCCTTGCGGTACCGGGCCACGAACGGCACCGTCGCCCCGCCGTCGAGCAACTCGACGGCGGCCGACACCTGCCCCTCGCGCACGCCGAGTTCTTCGGCGATCTTCCGGTTGATGGGCCGGGCCGGCGCTGTCACCACTGCATCCGCCTTCTCGAGGGGCCTGGTCGCCCGGTAAAGGCTACTTGCAGATCTACGGGCGCGACGCCTGCGCCGACCCGCATCACGCCTGCCCGGCCGCATCGTGGGAAGGCTAATCACCAGGGCTCGATGAGCCGCCGTCCGCCAACGCCGCCCGTAGGGGAGCAACCATGACAGAACAGGCGCCGAGCATCGACTTCGCCAACCTGCCCGCGCCAGAAGAGGGCTTCCTGGTGACGATGTTCATCACCGTCCGCAAGGTCGCGCGGTCCCGCGACTTCTACTCGCGCGTCCTGGGCGGCAAGGTCGTGCTAGAGGAGAACCCGTGCATGGTCAAGCTGTCCAACTCGTGGATCATCATGAACCCCGGCGGCCCGCCCACCCCCGACAAGCCGGGCATCTCGGTGGTCGACTACCAGCCGGGCGACACCACCTCGATCTTCCTGAACCTGCGGGTCGCCGACATCCAGGCCTGCTACGAGGACTGGAAGGCCAAGGGGGCCGAGTTCGTGACGCCGCCGATCGACCGCGGAGCAGAGATCCGCTGCTACATGCGGGACCCGGACGGGTACCTCATCGAGGTCGGCCAGGCCACCGGAGTGCTGCACGGCCAGCTGGCCGCCAAGCGCCCCGAGGATCTCCCGGGCTGAGCCGCCTCAGCCGTGGAGCCGGCGACCGATGTGAACTCAGGTTGCCGGGAGTTACATTGTTTACGGATTCCGCGCTGACGCGGGACCGGACCGAAGGAGCGTGCGTGGAGGAGGCGGTCGTCCTGCTGGACGAGCAGGGCAGACAATCCGGCACGCTGAGCAAGTCCGCCGTACATCATCGTGAGACGCCGCTGCACCTGGCGTTCTCCTGCTATGTGTTCAATGACCGCGGCGAGCTGCTGCTGACCAGGCGAGCCCTGGCCAAGCTGACCTGGCCGGGGACGTGGACCAATAGCTGCTGCGGGCATCCGCTGCCTGGTGAGGGCATCTATGCCAGCATCGCGCGCCGACTGCGAGCCGAGCTCGGCGTGGGGGCAGTGCGCACGGATCTGGTGCTGCCGGCCTTCCGGTACCGGGCGAGCATGGACAACGGCATCGTGGAGAACGAGATGTGCCCGGTGTTCCGGGCCGTCACCGACGATACGCCCGAGCCGGCCGCCGATGAGGTGATGGAGGTGAGGTGGGTGCCTTGGGACCGATTCGCGTCGGACGTCATGCAGGGCCGGATTGCGGTCTCTCCTTGGTGCGAATCACAGGCGGGCGAGTTGCTGACGCTGGGGCCCGATCCGCTGGCGTGGCC
>JASHUI010000627.1:0-7625 GCA_030040095.1 Streptosporangiaceae bacterium
TCCCGAGCGCCTGCAGCCAGGCCACCGGCGCGGGGCGCGGCCGGGTCAGCCGGGCCCGGATCCGCTCCAGGCCGTCCCCGGCGGGCTCGATGTGATCGGCCGCGGCGTGTAGCGCGCGCCGCAGCAGTTCCTCCTGGTCGTGATCGCGGGGGTTCACGCCCGGAGTGCCACCATGCCGCTCAGGGATGACAGGGCCCGGGCCGTGAGCCCGTTGACGGAGCTGGGGCTGATCCCCATGGCCAGCGCGACCTGGGCGGGCGACAGCTCCCCGTAGTAGCGCAGCACCAGTGCCTCCCGCTGCCTGCCAGGGAGCCTGTCCAGCGCGGCGACCATCGCGGAGTCCGCGAGCAGCGCCAGCGGGTGCTGCCCCGCGCTCGGCGCGTCCGGCGGCGCGGCCCTGGCGACCGCCGTCCGGCTCCGCAGCGCCGAGCGGGACCGGCTGACCACCGACCGCCTCAGATAGCCCAGGGCCTTGTCGGGCTCGTAGCCCAGGGCCTTGTCGGGCTCGCGGAGACGGCGCCAGCCGCTGTGCATGGCCACGAACGAGTCCTGCACCAGCTCCTCGGCCGCGCCCTGGTCCCGGACCAGCAGCGCGGCCAGGCCGACCAGCATCTGGTAGTGCGCGGCGTAGAGCTCGGTCACCGCCGCGTCGGCGTCCCGCGCGACCTCACCGGCCTCCCGCGCGACCTCCAGATCGGTCACCGGCATGCCCCCTAGCCTTCGACCCCTTCGCCCGCCCTACTTAGCCTGATCCTAAAGCGGGCCTCAGGTCCAGTCCCGGCCGGACAAATCCGTCAGACTTGGCGGCGCTGGGCGACGGCGGCGACGATCTCCTCGATCGCATCGTCGATGGGGACGCCGTTCTTCTGCTCGCCACTGCGGTAGCGGAACGAGACCGCGCCCGCCGCCATGTCCTCGTCCCCGGCCAGCAGCATGTACGGCACCTTCTGCCGCTGCGCCTGCCTGATCTTCTTTTGCATCCGCTCGTCAGAGGTGTCGACCTCGGTCCTTATCCCGCGCTGGCGGAGCCGGGCCGCGACGTCCTCCAGGTACGGCACGTGCGCGTCCGCGATGGGGATCCCGGTCACCTGGACCGGGGCCAGCCAGGGCGGGAAGGCGCCGGCGTAGTGCTCGAGCAGGATCCCGAAGAACCGCTCGATGGACCCGAACAGGGCCCGGTGGATCATGTAGGGCCGCTGCCTGGTGCCGTCCGCCGCCTGGTACTCGATCCCGAACCGGCCCGGCTCCTGGAAGTCCACCTGCAGCGTGGACAGCTGCCAGCGCCGGCCGATCGCGTCCCGGACGTGCACATCGATCTTCGGCGCGTAGAACGCGCCCTCGCCCTCGGCGATCACGTACGGCAGGCCGGACTTGCCGAGCGCGTGCTTCAGCGCCGCCTCCGCCCGGTCCCAGTCGGCGATCTCGCCGACGAACTTCTCCGGCCGGGTGGACAGCTCGGCCTCGAACTCGGTCAGCCCGAAGTCGCGCAGCAGGCCGACCACGAACGCCAGCAGCGACGCGAGCTCGTCGGCCAGCTGGTCCGGCAGGCAGAAGATGTGCGCGTCGTCCTGGGTGAAGCCGCGGGCCCGGGTCAGGCCGTGCACGACCCCGGACTTCTCATACCGGTACACGGTGCCGAATTCGAACAACCGCAGCGGCAGCTCCCGGTAGGACCGCCCGCGCGATGCGTAGATCAGGATGTGCATCGGGCAGTTCATCGGCTTCGGGTAGTACTTCGCGCCCTCCAGCTCCATCGGCGGGTACATGCCCTCGGCGTACCACTGGAGGTGCCCGGAGGTCTCGAACAGGTCGGACTTGGTGATGTGCGGGGTGTTGACGAACTCGTAGCCCGCCTCCACGTGCCGCTGCCGCGAGTAGTCCTCGAGGACCCGCCGGATGACCCCGCCCTTGGGGTGGAACACCGGCAGCCCGCTGCCGATCTCGGTGGGGAACGAGAACAGGTCGAGCTCGGCGCCGAGCCGCCGGTGATCTCGCCGTTCGGCCTCGGCCAGCATCGTCAGGTACTCGTCCTGGGCCTCGCGCGACGGCCACGCGGTGCCGTAGATCCGCTGCAACTGCGGGTTCTTCTCGCTGCCGCGCCAGTACGCGCCGCCGCTGCGCATGAGCTTGAACGCGGGGATGTACCGGGTGCTCGGCAGGTGCGGGCCGCGGCACAGGTCCTTCCACCGCAGCTCGCCGGTCGCCGGGTCGAGGTTGTCGTAGATGGTCAGCTCGCCGCCGCCCACCTCCACCGCCTCCTCGGCGCTGACCTCCGACGGCGCGGTGGCCGCCCCGGCGTGGCCGGCCTGGCCGCCCTTGAGCCCGATCAGCTCGAGCTTGTACGGCTCGCCGGCCAGCTCGCTGCGGGCCTGGTCGTCCGTGACCGCCCGGCGTGAGAACAGCTGCCCCTGCTTGACCAGCTGGCGCATCTTGTTCTCGATGGACTTCAGGTCGTCGGGCCCGAACGCGGCCGGCACGCCGAAGTCGTAGTAGAAGCCGTTCTCGATCGGCGGGCCGATCCCGAGCCTGGCCTCCGGGAACAGGTCCTGCACCGCCTGGGCCATGACGTGCGCCGTCGAGTGCCGCAGGATGTTCAGGCCGTCCGGGCTGCCCAGCTCGACCGGCTCCACGGCGTCGCCGTCGGCCAGGGGGCAGGCGAGGTCACGCAGCTCGCCGTTGATCCGCGCCGCGACCACGGCCGCGCCCCGAGACGGAGCGTTCGGGATCTTCGAAGAGGCTCCCCCGGAGGTATCCAGGGCCTGTCCCGCCGTGGTGCCGGCTTCCACCACGTGCTCGCGTCCGGCGAGGGTGATCTGAAGCTTGTCGGCTGGCACGGCTGGCTCCTGTCGTGAGGCATGCATGGCTGGACGACCCCGTGCCCCGATGTTATCGATCCGCCGCGGAGCAGGCTCCGCGAAGTTCAGCCGGCGATGGTGACCAGGCTCCCGTAGGTCAGGTACGGGTAGGACTGCTCGGCCTGGGCGTACGGCAGCTCGACGCAGCCCAGGCTCTGCGGGAAGCCGTAGGACGCCCGCGGGTAGTAGTGCACCGCGTCGCTGCCGTTGAAGTACGACACCCACGAGACCGGGTCGGCGTACTTCTGGCCGTCCGGGTCGGTGCCGCGCATGATCTGGTGCTGGTACTTCAGGTACACCGGGTAGGTGCCGAGGGCCGTGGTCCGCCCTGGGATCCCGGTGTTGGCCAGGGTCTGCTCCACCTGCTGGCCGTTGTGCCAGATCGTCAGCGTCTCCGGGCTGCCCTCGCTGACGTAGGCGTAGGTGTAGCCGTTCGGGTTGTCCTGGCCCTTGGCCACCGCGTTCAGCAGCGCGTGCCACACCTCGGGACCGGCCACGCCGTCCATGGCCAGGCCCTGGTTGCTCTCGAACGCCATCACCGCGCCTTGGAGAATGCTGCCCGTCTGGCCCGGGGACCACATGTTCTGCAGCGCGTCGGGCCACCCGGACGAGTTCCAGCTGAACGAGCCGGCGGGCGGGCTGTAGGCCGCGCTGAGCTGGGCGCTGGTGTCGGTGGCCGGCACCACGGTGGCGCCGGGCGCCGGGCTCCAGTTCAGCGGCAGGTAGCCGAGCTGCGCGAGCAGTTGCTCCAGTCGCAGCGTGCTGTAACTGCCGGTCCAGAAGTGGCTGACGACCTGGGTCGCGAGCAGCCCGCCGCTGGTCGAGCGGATGCCGGACGACCCGGCCGGGACCGACACCTTGACGCGGGTGTCCTGCGTGAAGCCCTGGGCCGGGAGGAACTGCACCGTGGCCGGCGTGACCCGCTGCCAGCTGCCGGCGATCGAGGGGGTGATCGCGGGCATGGGCGAGTCGGCCGCGAGCGGGGCCGAGAACACGACGCGGATCGCGTCGGTGCCGTTGACGTTGAGGGTGTGGTCGGCGGGGGTGACCGACATCACGGTCTCGGGCGTGGCCAGCGAATGCCTGGCCGCTCCGGTCTGATGTGCCGCCGCGCCTTTGGTCGCGCCCTGCGCCGTGCTCCGGCTCAACGCGAACCAGGTGCCGCCGCCGATGAGCACCAGGATGACCCCGGCGAGTGCCACAATCCGCCAGCGGAGTGGTCCGAGTCCGGACAATCCTTCGACCCCTTAGCTTTCGCCCGGTAGGCCCACGGGCAGACCGCAGCTGTCCTGATGTATACCAGGATTTACCACTGTGCGGCGCAGACTTCGGGGGCCTGAGACACATACGTGAGGAACGTGTGATCAACGTTTCTCGCGAGCCTCGTTGTTCCCGTGCGAAAGCGCCGGCCCGGTGGTGCCGGGCCGGCGCTGGCGTCTGTGAGGTCAGCCGGTGACGTTCACCAGGCTGCCGTAGGTGAGCAGCGGGTAGGCCTGCTGGGCTGCGGTGTAGGGCAGTTCGACGCAGCCGAGGCTCTGCTGGTATCCGTAGCCCGGGCGGACGAAGTAGTGCACCGCGTCGCCGCCGTTGAAGTAGGACACGTACTGGACCGGGTCCGAGTAATGGCTGCCGTCCGGGTTGGTGCCGGACATGATCGTGTTGAGGAACTTCAGGTACACCGGGAAGGTCCCGTTGACGGTCGGGTCGGACGGGATCCCGGTGTTCGTCGGGCTCTGCAGCACCACCTGGCCGTCGTGGTAGATGGTCAGCGTCTCCGGGTCGTTCTGGTCCGCGACCGCGTAGGTGTACCCGTTGACGTTGTCCTGGCCGGCGGCGACGGCCTTGAACAGGTTGCGCCAGAGGGCCGGGGTGACGCTGCCGTTGATCGACATGTTCTGCTCGGACTGGAACGCCATCACCGCGCCCATCAGAATCACGTTCCAGCTGTCCGGCGTCCACTGGGCCTGCAGCGAGGCCGGGTAGCCCTGGGCCCAGGTGAAGATGCCGGCGGGCGGGCTGTAGGCGAGCGTCTCCTGGGCGGCCAGGCCGGTGCTGCTCGAGTCGAACTGGCTGGCGATCCGCATGCCCAGGTCGGGCAGCTGCCAGGTGGCCGGCAGGTAGCCGAGCTGGCCGAGCAGCTCGGCCAGCCGCAAGATCGAGTACGTCCCGGTGGTATACGCCGCGGTCGCCGCGCCGCTCAGCTGGTGCCCGGCCGTCGAGGTCATGCCGGCCGGGATCGTCACCGTGACCCTGGTCGACGGGCTGAACGGCATCGACGGGGTGAACACCGCGGAATCGCCCTCCGCGCGCCAGCTGCCCGCGACGTCGGGGAGCACGGCGGGCATCGGCGAGTTCGTCGACAGCGGCGCCGAGAACGTCACGGTCACCGGCAGGCCGCCGTCCGCGTCCCGGCTGCCGGGCGCGGGCGTGATCGACACCACCCGGAACGGGCCCGGCAGGGTGACCGCGCCGCTGCCGACCGGCGCGTTGGGCGGGGCGCCGCCGCCCGACGTAAGCTGGTAGATGCCGAATCCCGCGAGGATCGCGACGACCGCCGTGATGGCGACGATCGCCCGTGTTCTGGGCTGATGGCCGCCCACGCCGAACCGGGCGCCCTGGGCGGCCACCTGCTTCCCGAGTCGTCCCACTGCCAGCACCGCGCGCTCCCCCGATGACCAAACGCTCTTTTAATAACTACTTAGCGTCACGGTGCGTACCCGGGCCGAACGGTCATAACCTGCGGGTGACGTAAACGAAAGGTAACGCCCTGTCCTATCGTGCGAGGGTGTCCGTCCAGCCCCCCGGCGTCCTGGAGTCCTTCGTCCGCTCGGCCTGCGCCCTCGGCCCGGTGCCCGGGGTTCCGGAGATCCGGCTTCACCTGGCCGGCGAGGTGATCGGACTCTGGCAGCGGACCGAGGACGATCACGGCGCCGACCAGCCGCCATTCTGGGCCTTCGCCTGGCCGGGCGGGCAGGCGCTGGCGCGCTACGTGCTCGACCACGCAGGCCTGGTCTGCGGCCGCACGGTCCTGGACCTCGGCTCGGGCTCCGGGCTGGTCGCGATCGCCGCCGCGCTGGCCGGCGCGGCGGGGGTGCTGGCCAGTGAGATCGACCCGCTCGCCGCGGCCGCGATCCGGCTCAACACGGCCGCGAACGGCGCGGCGGTGCCCGGTCCGATCACCTTGGTCGGCGACGTGCTCGACGGCGACGGCGAGGGCGCCGACGTGGTGCTGGCCGGGGACGTGTGGTATTCCCGGCCGCTGGCGGAGCGGGTGCTCGGGCTCCTCGAACGGGCCACGGCCCGGGGCGCGGCCGTGCTGACCGGCGACATCGGCCGGGCGTTCCTGCCCAGGGACAGGTTCCTCGAGCTTGACGCCCGCGACGTCCCGGTGCTGGCCGGCCTGGAGGACGCCGGCGTCAAGCGGGCCATGGTCTGGGCGCCGGCCTGGTAGACGGGTCCGGCCAGCGATACGTGGGTCATGCTGGGGGGATGAGCGACGAGATCATCCCGTTTCGCATCGATGTCCCCGAAGCCGACCTGGAGGACCTGGCGCAGCGGCTCCGCCGCACCCGCTGGCCGGAGGCCGAGACCGTGGACGACTGGTCCCAGGGCATGCCGCTGGGCTACGCCCGCAGGCTGTGTGATTACTGGCTGGAGCGCTACGACTGGCGGGCGTCGCAGGCCCGGCTGAACCGTTTCCCGCAGTTCCAGACCCGGCTCGACGACCTGGATATCCATTTCGTGCATGTCCGCTCGCCGCATCCGGGTGCGCTGCCGCTGGTGATGACGCACGGCTGGCCGGGCTCGATCGTAGAGTTCCACAAGGTCATCGAGCCGCTGGCCGATCCGGTGGCGTTCGGCGGCGACCCTGCCGACGCCTTCCACGTGGTCTGCCCGTCGCTGCCGGGCTACGGCTTCAGCGGCAAGCCCCGGCGGACGGGCTGGGGATCCGGGCGCACCGCCGATGCCTGGGATCAGCTGATGGCACGGCTGGGCTATCCCCGGTACGCCGCCCAGGGCGGCGACTGGGGCGCCCAGGTGACGACCGCGCTCGGCATGCGCCATCCCGATGACCTGATCGGCATTCACCTCAACATGGCCATCGCCTTCCCCGATCCCGCCGACCAGCTCACCGAGCGCGAGCAGGCCGCCATGGCGTCGATCGACTATTACGACAAGTGGGATTCGGGCTACGCCAAAGAGCAGTCGACCCGGCCGCAGACCATGGGCTACGGGCTGGTCGATTCGCCCGCCGCGCTCTGCGCCTGGATCGTGGAGAAGTTCTGGGCCTGGACCGACTGCGACGGCGACCCGGCCAACGTGCTCACCTTCGACGAGATGCTGGACAACGTGATGCTCTACTGGGTGACCGGCGCCGGGGCCTCGTCGGCCAGGTTCTACTGGGAGAGTTTCAGCCGGCCGTTCCTCGGCCCGGTCCGGGTCCCGGCCGGATGCTCGATCTTCCCCAGGGAGATCTTCCGCCCGTCCCGGCGCTGGGCCGAGCGGCAGTTCCTGAACCTGCAGTACTGGAACGAGCTGGACAAGGGCGGCCACTTCGCCGCCTTCGAGCAGCCGGAGACGTTCGTGGACGAGGTCCGGGCCAGCTTCCGGGCGCTCCGCTGACCCCCGGCATCCCTTCGCAGACCCCGTCCCTTCGGGCAGCCAGGAGAGGACCGACCGGTCATGACATCGAGCGATTCGCGGCGCCGGGCCGCGCTTGCCGGCAGGCCAGCCCTGCTCGAGGAGGCCGCGCGGCGGGCCCAGGCCTAC
>JASHUI010000628.1:0-7913 GCA_030040095.1 Streptosporangiaceae bacterium
CGCGGCGGCCGCTGCCGCCCGCTTCCTCGCCGCGGCCCGCCTGGCGGCGGCCTCCCGAGCGGCGAGGATGGTGGCCTGATGCTGGCGCTCGGCGAGATCCGCCGCGGCCAGTTGCTGTGAGGCATCGGCTCCGCTGGCGTCCAGTCGGAGCGTACTGCCGCTGACGCCGCTCGCGGCCTTCATCGAGTCGGCCGCCGGCCGGGCGGCCGGGGCAGCCGGCCACAGCGCCAGCACTCCGGAGGCGGCCGCTGCCATGAGGACGGTCGAGCCGGTTACCGCGATCGTGAGCTTCGAAGGTTTTCCATGCAGGGGGGCATAACGTCGTTCGCCGGACAATATGTGCCCTTGGTCGGGCGCGAAGTGCGCTCGGCTTTCACCCGGTTCGCTGCCCTGGCCACCGGTTGGGTGGAGCGGGCCGAGCAGCGGCGTACAGGACGTGAGGCGGGTTCAGGGCGACGTGGCTGCCTAAAGGCAGCCGTCACGCACGCTGAGTGCTGTCGGCCATCCACACTGCCAAAAAACTGCTTCCGTAACGCCAGAACGGACGAGAAATCCCTATGACGTATATCACAGCAAAGGCCTGCGCGTCTGAGTGATTCCTCCCGATTCCGGCACGCGTCGCCTTTACTGGCCTGGGATGGGTGCGAGCCCGGTGCACATCTAGCTACAGCAGCGCCGCACCCATCGCCGGGCAACACGGGGCGCCGCAGCCCGGCGCAGGCTAATGCTCGGAAGTATGACGGACCGTAACCTCAACCATTACAGTCTGTGGGCTTTAGCGGCGTGAGCGCTAGTACCAGCCGTCGGCTTCCTCGTGCGCCCAGGCACCGCACGGCGTTCCGTAGATTGACTTTATGTAGCCGAGGCCCCACTTGATCTGGGTGGTCGGGTCCGTCTGCCAGTCAGGACCAGCGCTGGCCATCTTCGAGCCCGGCAGGGCCTGCGGGATGCCGTAGGCGCCGCTGGCGTTCTCGGCGTTGTAGACCCAGCCGCTCTCGCGCTGCCAGAGGTCGTCCAGGCAGCCCCACTGTGAGGTGGCGAAGCCGTAGGAGGACAGCAGGCCGTACGCGATGGCCTCAGCCGTGCCCGGGTCGGGGGGCGGCATGTCGACGAGAAGGTCGGTGCCGCCCGCGCCGCCGGACGAGAAGGACGACGACGGACGCGTGGCCAGCTTCGGCGTGCCCACCAGGGTCAATGTCCTGGACGCGGCATCGACCAGGATCATGTTCTGGCGTGCCTCCTCCAGCAGGGTGGCGGAGTGGCTGGTCGGGATTTCCGCCAACGCGGCAGCCGTCGGATTGGTGCCGCCGTCATTCAGGCGGAGTTCGATCAAGACCCCTGCGGCCACCGCCAGCACCGCAGTCATCGTCGTGACCAGGAGAAAGCTAGATCGCCTGCGCCCGCGGCGCTTGGCGGGAGCCCGCCTCCGGTGCTGTGACAATGCGGTCCTTCCGTCGGCCAGGCATACCAGGCGGACGCCCGGCATGCAGACCGCTGCGGTACAGGGCAGCGAGTCGAGTGACGGGTGCGGCCAATGCGGCGCCACGGGGCTAGCGATGGCAGAGCCACCGCATGTGGGTCCAGCACCGTCGCCGCACTACGTTGCCAGAACCGAAGGGGCGGACCAAGCGCTTCCGCAGAAAAAGTTGTGTTGCAAACGCGGGAATTGTGTTCCGCAGATCACAGTTTGGCAACGCGTACTGTAACAATTACTCGGCGTAAGGGTCTCATCCTGTGATCACCACTCGTTCATAGTTGCCCGCTGTGACACGCCGGGCACTACGGTGAAACCCAGAAACCGGCTAACTTCCAGGCAAGGCAACGACGGCAGGTGGTGACAGTGAGCAACGGCCCCGGAGCAGCATCGGGCGCCGGGCACGGCGGGCCCGCGACCGGGGCGGGCGGTCGCGGGGCGGGCGACCGCAGTGGCCGGGGCGCCGGACGCGGGCTTTGGGACTTTGGCGCGGGCGACGCCGAGACGGTGCTGGCCGAGGCGCGCAAGGCGCTGTTCGTGATGGTCGGTTTCCTGGCCATCCTCTGGATCGTTCAGATCGCCAACTGGGCCGACCATTACCGCCTCACGTTCGAGTACGGAATCCGGCCGCGGGACGCCGGTAGCCTGCCCGACATCCTGAGCGCTCCTTTCCTGCACTTCAGCTGGTCCCATATCGAGGGAAACTCGGGCCCGTTGTTCATCTTCGGCTTCCTGGCCGCCTATCGGGGCGTGACCAAGTTCCTCGCCGTCACCGTGCTGGTCATTCTGACCAGCGGCCTGGGGGCGTGGATCTTCGAGAGCCCGGGATCGGTCGGGGCCGGCGCCAGCGGGGTGGTATTCGGGTACCTCGGCTACATCATGGTGCGGGGGTTCTTCGACCGGCACGCGATCGACATCCTGCTCGGCGCGGTCATGGCGCTCTGCTTTGCCTACCAGTTCACCGTGTTGCTGCCACAGGCCGGGATCGGCTGGCAGGCGCACATCGGCGGCCTGGTGGGCGGCGTGGCGGCAGGCTGGATCTTCCGGGACCGCAGGGCCAGTGCCGGATCAGCGGCCCGGCCATCCGGGGGAGGCACGCCCGCGCCGCCGGGCGGGCCGCGAGCCGACCTGCACAAGCAGCTCGACGACCTGGGACTGTAGCCGGGAGGCGGACCAGTGACCATCGACGCACACCACCATGTCTGGGACCTCTCCGTGCGCGACCAGCCCTGGCTGTCGTCGCAGCCGGACCTGGCCCCGCTGCTCAGGAACTTCCTGCTCCCGGACCTCGAGCCCGAGGCCGCCGCCGAGGGGGTCACGGCCACCGTCGTGGTGCAGACGGTCACCGAGCCGGAGGAGACGCCGGAGTTGCTCGCGCTGGCCGAGGCCAGCGACCTGGTCGCGGGCGTGGTCGGCTGGGTGAACCTGGAAGCGCCCGAGGTCGGGGACGCCATCGCTGCCCTGCGAGATCTGCCGGGCGGGGAGATGCTGGCCGGGATCCGCCACCCGCTGCTCACCGAGTCCGATCCAGACTGGCTGGCCAGGCCGGCGGTGCGGCACGGCCTCGCCGCCGTGGCGGCGGCCGGGCTCTGCTTCGACGTGGTCGGCATGCCCGGGCAGCTTCCCGGGGCCGTGGCCGCGGCCAGGGCCACGCCGCAGCTGACGTTCGTGCTCGATCATCTCGGGAACCCCGAGGTCGACGGCGCGGTGGACGGCTCGTGGGCACGCTCCATCGGCGACTTCGCGGCCCTGCCGAACACGGTGGCCAAGCTGTCCGGCCTACTCGGCGAGCCCGCTCCCGCCGGCACACAGGTCGCCCATATCCGGCCGCACTACCAGATCGCTCTGGCCGGCTTCGGCCCCGGGCGGCTCATGTTCGGCTCCGACTGGCCGGTCAGCACGATGAGCGTCGGATACAAGGGCGTCCTCGCCGCAGCCAGGGCCCTAACGGCCGACCTGAGTGCGTCGGAGCGGGCCGCGATTTTCAGCGACACGGCGCGCAGAACGTACCGCCTCGGCGCTACCCGCCGCTCGGGGTGACATCGCCCGGCGGGTCTGCCGGCTCGTCGTCCCGCTCGCCGCCGGGCGAGTCCTCTGGCTCGCCGGGCACCGGCTCCGGCGGCTCCGGCTGGCCAGCCACCGACGCCTCCGGCTCGCCGCCCGTCGCGTCGTCGGGCCGGCCCGCCCCGGCCGCGGCAGACAGGCCCAGGTGGCGCTCGATGGCGGTCAGCCGTTCGGACATGGCGACCAGGGCGTTGCGCACCTCGGCCAGCAAAGGGTCACGGCTCGTCACGCTTCGGGGAGCGCGGGTCTCCCCCGCCGCGAGACGGGTGCCGGTCTCGCTGCCTGACCCGACCAGCCTGACCACCTCCAGCCGGACCCGGTTCAGGTCGACGCCCATCCGGACCAGCACCTGAGCGGCCACGTTGTCGCCCTCACGGAGTATGCCGAGCAGGATGTGCTCGGTGCCGATGTAGTTGTGGCCAAGCTGTAGCGCCTCGCGCAAGGACAGCTCGAGCACCCGTTTGGCCCTGGGAGTGAAGGGAATGTGGCCAGACATTTCCTGCTGACCCGTGCCGATCAGCTCCTCGATCTGCTCGCGCAGCGCCTCGGGGCGGACACCCAGTTCTTCCAGCGCCTTGGCCGCGACGCCGTGACCCTCATGGACCAGCCCGAGAAGGATGTGCTCGGGCCCGACATGGTTGTGTTTGAGCACCCTGGCCTCTTCTTGTGCCAGGACGACGACCCGCCGCGACCGGTCGGTGAACCTCTCGAACATCTCGCATCGCCTCGGGTCAAGTGTGCACCCCAGCACGGAGTACGCAACTCAGGACAGATTCCCCCGATGGAGGCAGGAAAGGCGCGCCGCACGAAGGATCACGGGCCGCCTATCATCGGCGCTCGTGGCGGACATCGTGCTCAGAACCGTGACAGGCACCCAGGGTGCCACCCGCGCCATAAAGGACGGAACCGTCGCGCCGCAGCGGTTCACGCTGGAGTTCGAGGAGGTGCCTGGCCTGATCCCGGCGTTCCGCCGGATGGTCAGGGGGCTGGAATTCGACGTCTGCGAGATGGCCTTCACCACCTACCTGTGCGCAAGGGCGTACGGCAAGCCGTTCACCGCGCTGCCCGTCTTCCCCGTCCGCGCGCTGCACCATGGCGCGATCGTGTGCGGCGCCGGCCCCGCGTCGGCGGGCACGCCAAAGGACCTCGAAGGCCGGAGGGTGGGCGTGAACCGCGGCTACACCGTGACCACCGGAGTCTGGGCCCGTGGCATCCTGCAGGACCAGTACGGCGTGGACCTGGACCGGGTCACCTGGGTGCCGTCGGGGGACGAGCACGTGGCCGAGTACGTCCCGCCCCCCAACGTCACGCCGATGCAGCCCGGCGGGGATCTGGCCGGCCTGGTCGAAGCGGGCGACCTGGCGGCCGGCATCGGCCTGCCCGCGGACCGGCCGGGCCTGCGGACGTTGATACCGCAGGCCCGGGAGGCCGGCTTCGAGGCGCTGCGCCGGGACGGCCTGTACCCCATCAACCACCTGGTGGTGGTCAGGGACGACCTGCTCGCCGCCCATCCCGGCCTGGCGGCGGACCTGTTCTGGGCCTTCGCCCGGGCCAAAGATCGCTATATACAACGCCTGAGCCGCGACGAGTCCGGCACGCAGGGCGCGACCGACCGGATGTACCGGCAGGTGATGGCGATCACCGGGACCGACCCGCTGCCCTACGGCATCGAGCCCAACCGGGCCATGATCGAACTGCTCATCCGGCACGCGGTCAGCCAGCGGATCATCGACCGCCCGGGCCCGGCAGCCGGGACGTTGTTCGCCGAGGGAACCCGCGACCTGACCGCCTAGAGCCGGCCGCCACGCTCAGGGGGACGCGCTGCCGCCCCCGGCCGGGACCGGGCCCCGCCGGTCACCGCCGGGCCGCGATCCGCTGCCGCGCCGACTCATACAGCACGATCGACGCGGCCATGGCGGCGTTCAGCGAGCTGGCCTGGCCCAGCATGGGGATCCGGGCCAGGTCGTCGCACGCCTCGCGCCAGGCCGCCGTCAGCCCCGCGGCCTCGTTGCCGATCAGCAGCAGCGTCGGCCGGGTGAAGTCGACCTCGGTGATGTCGAGCCCGCCGCACTCGTCGGCGCCGACCAGGCGGATCCCGGTGCCGCCGGCCCGCACCGCGCCGGCCCAGTCGAGCACCGGCCGGTGCGACGGCATCCGGACCACCGGCAGGCTGAACAGCGAGCCGGTCGTGGCCCGCACGGACCTCGGGTCGTACACGTCGGCCGCGTGCCCGGTGACGATCACCCCGGACGCCCCGAGCGCGTCGGCCGAGCGGATCAGCGTGCCGAGGTTGCCCGGGCTCGCCGGGCGGTCGAACACCACGGTCAGCATGTCCGGGCCGACCGGGATCCGGGCCAGGTCGTCGGCGGGCAGCTCGGCGACGGCCAGGAGCTCCGGCGCGTCCTCGGTCTTGCCGCCCAGCTCGTGCAGGAGCTCGGGCGCGACGGCTATGGTGACCGCGGCGACGCTGGCGAGCGTCTCCCGGGCCCACCGCGACGTCGGGCCGTCGGCGTCGTAGAGCAGCTCCCTGATGTGCCATCCATGACGCACCGCAGCGGAGATCGGCCGGACGCCCTGGATCACGAACTCGCCGAGGCGTTGCCGCTTCGCCCGGTTGTCCAGCAGCGACGCCCACTGCTGGAACCGGGCGTTCCGGCTGGTCACTCTCACCTGGATGCCACGGACTCGGCCGACCAGGTCAGCTGCGGGGGGTGGACCCGGGCGCAGACCGGGTTGCCCTTGGCGTCGGTGAGCCCGATCCGGGCCACCAGCCGCCGGCCCGGCCGCATCGCGTCCTCGATGAGCACGGGGTCGACGTCGGCGAGCCGGAGCTTGGCCCCGCGGAACAGCCGCAGCGTGCCGTCGCCGGGCACGTCGCCCCAGACCAGGCCGAGGTGGCGATCGTCGCGCGGGCCGCGCACGAACGGCCCGGCGAAGTCGAGGCCGTCATCGTCGCGGCGCACGGTCACCGCGACCTCCCAGCGGGCCGACGGCGCGTCGCCGGGAACCGGCTCGAGGGCCAGCGCGCCGCCCCGGCCTGGCAACTCGAGGAACGGCCGGTCCCGGTCGTGCCCGCTCAGCGCGACGTGAACGCTCTGGTGCAGCACGCCGTCCGGCTCCGGGCGGCAGGTCAGCCCGGGCAGGTCGAAGCCGTCGATCAGCACGGTGAGCGACCCGATCACCGGCCCGGGGCGCCGGGCCGGGCGGCGCGGGCCGGGCGGGGCCGTGCTCTCGTCGTACGCGCGGCGCAGCCAGCCGAGCACCTCGTCGTCGACGTCGCCGGGCCCGGTCAGCACGATCCGCAGGTTCATCCCGCCGACGTTGAGGTTCCCGGCCGCGAGCAGGCGTCCCCGCGGTGCGACGCCGCCCAGCCGCAGGCCGAGGTCCACCCGGCTCTTGGTCGTGGCCTGCACCGCGGCGAACGTGCGGCCCGGCGAGACCAGGGACACGCAGGTCTTGCGGGCCGCCACGGTCACCGGGCCGAGCGCCGGGAGCGCCGCGAGCACCGCGTCGAGGACCGGCCGGAGCCCGGGACGGTCGGCGTACTGGCCGGCGACCAGCTCGGCGGCCTCGCCGGTCAGGCGGCTGACGGCGCGTTCAAAATTCTCCATCGCTGTCTCCGGGTGCCTCACGGAAGGCGGCTGGCCAGGACCGTGGTGACGGCGATCAGGGCCGCGCCGGCCCCGGCCAGCGCGGCCACGGCGGGCCCCACCGAGGTCATCGCCGGATGCGTGGCCAGCAACAGCAGCGGGCGCATCGGGCTGACCGGGACCAGGATCAGGGCCAGGAACAGCCCGGCCGCCAGGCAGATCCGCCAGCCGGCCCGTTCCGCCAGCGGCGGGACCAGGAGCGTGCCCACGCCCACGCCGAGCAGCGCGGCGGCCAGGTGCAGCAGCACCACGTTCAGCAGCAGGCCGGCGTAGCCGTGATGCGGATGCGGCTGGCTGAGCGCCGGCCAGCCGACGGCGACCGCGGTGGCCGCGACCGCGAACGGGGCGGTGGCCAGGCAGGCGGCCAGGTGCGCCCGCCCCGGGCCGCCCACGTGCGCGGCGAAGGCGCGGGCCATCAGCCGGCCGTCGGCCAGGTGGGCGAGCACGGTGATCCAGGACATGACGGGGACCAGCACGGCGGCGCTGAAGGCGGCCGCGGGCAGCAGCGGGCCGGCCTGGCTGGCGTACAAGATGCCGAGGACGACCAGGTAGAGCAGGGCGGGGGCGGCGAACCACTGGGACGAGGCGAGCAGCCGGGCCCGGTGCGCCGCGCCGTGGCCGATCCGGCGCAGCCCGCCCGCACGGCGCGCCGCCGCGGGCGGCTCGATCGGCTCGATCGGCTCGATCGGCTCGATCGGCGCGGCTGGCGCGGCTGGCGCGGCTGG
>JASHUI010000629.1:0-2733 GCA_030040095.1 Streptosporangiaceae bacterium
CTGTCCCTAGTACGAGAGGACCGGGACGGACGAACCTCTGGTGTGCCAGTTGTTCTGCCAAGAGCACGGCTGGTTGGCTACGTTCGGAAGGGATAACCGCTGAAAGCATCTAAGCGGGAAGCTCGCCTCAAGATGAGGACTCCCTCAGGGTTAACCTGGTAAGGCCCCCAGCTAGACGACTGGGTTGATAGGCCGGAGGTGGAAGCACGGCGACGTGTGCAGCTGACCGGTACTAATAGGCCGAGTGGCTTGGCTTCTACCTATAGATGATTTTTGCGTCCACTGTGCGGTTCCCGAGGTGCGGTCGGTCGCGTGTGCCGGGTGATACATCCGGGCAGGCGCGAGACCTGACATCTCCATAGTGTTTCGGCGGCCATGGCGAAGGGGAAACACCCGGTCCCATTCCGAACCCGGAAGTTAAGCCCTTCAGCGCCGATGGTACTGCGCGGGGGACCGCGTGGGAGAGTAGGACGCCGCCGGACATATCATGCTGAGGGCCGCTACCGTGCTGGTAGCGGCCCTCAGCACGTCTGAGGTGTCATCAATTGTGGCGACGGTGTACGCGCCTGAATGGCGGCGCGGACCGCGAGTTTTGCTGGGAGTTGTCGGGTGATCGGGAACGGGCGCGAGCGGCGGGACGGCGATCCGGGGTCCCGGGCTGCTGGCAGGCAGCGTCCGTCATGGGCTGGTGCCGGCCGGACGTCCGGGCAGTCCGCGCAGTCCGGCAGGGCCGCCGATAAGAGTGCGGGCAAGCCGGGAGCGCGGCGCGGCGGCCGCGAGGCCGATGCCGCGGGATCGGGTCGGCCGGGCGGTTCGCCCGCCCGCTCCGGGGGCCCAGGAACGGGCCGGACCGCCACGCGGCGTTCGGGTGGCGCCGGCGCTGGCCGTTCTGGCGCCGACCCGAGCCGGGCCGGCGGCGCCGGATTCGGCGGGGCCGGCGGCCGTCCTGGCGACGCCGACGCCCGGCGAGGCGAGGGTGACCGGCGCGAGCGGGGCAGCGAGCGGGGCAGTTCTGTCGGTCGGCCCGGCGGCAAGGCTGGCGGCCCGCGCGGCAGTAAGCCCGGCGGCGCAGGAAGCGGTAAGGCCGGCGGTGCGGGCGGGAGTAGGGCCGGTGGTGCGGGGAGCAGCCGTCCGGAGAGTCGCGGCCGTGCCGGATCAGATGGGCGTTCTGGATCATCCGACCCCCGTTCCGGTGTCAGCACCCGCTCCGTAGCCGCCGGCGGCCGTTCCGGTGTCAGCACTCGCTCCACGGGCGCCGGCGGCCGTTCCGGCGCCGCTGGCGGCCGTTCCGGTGTCAGCACTCGCTCGACGGGCGCCGCTGCCGGCCGTTCCGGCGCTGCTGGCGGCCGTTCCGGTGTCAGCACTCGCTCCACGGGCGCCGCTGCCGGCCGTTCCGGCGCTGCTGGCGGCCGTTCCGGTGTCAGCATTCGCTCCACGGGCGCCGCTGGCGGCCGTTCCGGTGTCAGCACTCGCTCGACGGGCGCCGCTGGCGGCCGTTCCGGCGGAGAGAGTCGGCGAGCGGGCGCCGTGGAAGGCTCGTCCCGGCCCGACAAAGTGTCCGGACAGCAGCCGCGCACCTCACAGGCGCGCACGTCTCGGAGCCCCCGAGCCGGTGGAGCGCCGGGTCGACCCGGCACTGACGGCCGCGCCCGGCCGCAATACCGGTCCGGAGCAAGCGAGAGCGCCGGCCGGCCTGAGCGCGCCGAGCGGGTCGATCATGGGCCCGAGGTTCCGGCGGCCATCACGGCTGACCAGCTGGATCCAGAGGTGCGCGCCGAACTCAGAACCCTGCCCGGAGACCTCGCCGACGCCGTGGCGCGCCGGCTGGTGGCCGCGAGCCTGGAGGAGGACCCGGCCAAGGCATACCGGTTCGCGCAGGCGGCGCGCCGACTCGCGGCCCGGGTCGGCGTCGTGCGCGAGACCTGCGGGATCGCCGCCTACCGAGCCGGTGAGTGGGCCGAGGCGCTGACCGAGCTGCGAGCGGCCCGCCGGCTGACCGGAAGGGCCAGCTATCTGCCGATGATGGCGGACTGCGAGCGGGCACTCGGCCGCCAGGATCGTGCGCTCGACCTGATCAACGGCCCCGACTCCCGGGGCGCCGACCGCGACACGGCGATCGAGTTGCGGATCGTCGAGTCGGGCATCCGGCGCGACCAGGGGCTCCCCGACGCCGCGGTCGCGGCGCTCCAGGTGCCCGAGCTCACCGACGGCCAGGGTCGGCCAGAATTTGCCCGCCTGTTCTACGCCTATGCCGATGCGCTTTTGGACGCCGGGCGCGAGGACGAGGCGCGCGAGTGGTTCGGAAAGGCGGCCGCGGCCGACCGCCACGGCCTGACCGATGCCACGGAGCGGTACGAGGAGCTTGATCCGGTGGTCTTCGACTATCTGGCGGAAGACGACGAGGCGGATCTGGACGAGGCGGTGCCAGACGAGGCGGGCCTCGACTTCGCCGACGAGGACGGCCAGGAACTCTGAGCTGCGGAACAATTCGCCGATATCAGGCTATATCTAATGCCCGAGCCCGGCGTGAGACCAGCCGAGCGGCCGAGACCGGCGATGAGTGTGGATATGGGTCACACCCAAGTACACAAACCTCGCACTCATAGCGGCTAACGCGCGCGCCGACCGCACGGGGCGGGGCGGGGCGGGACGGCTCGGGACCGCACGGCGACGCACGGGGCGGGGCGGGACGGCTCGGGACCGCACGGCGAGGGATGGGGCGGGGCGGCACGG
>JASHUI010000630.1:0-2609 GCA_030040095.1 Streptosporangiaceae bacterium
GGTGGTGATCGTCAAGGCGTCCGGCGAGGGCGTGTCCTGGCGGCGCACGCCCAGCTCCTCCGGCGAGCCGGAGTACACGCTGCGGCTGGACGAGGCGCCCGTGGCCGACCTGCTCGGGTCCGGGGAACGGGGCCGGGCGGCGGAGGATCTCTACCAGCTCGCGGTGGCCGGGGCGTGCTGCCTGGCCGACGGCGCCCTGGCCGGCGCGCTCGCGCTGACCACGGCGCACGTGGGTGCGCGGCAGCAGTTCGGCCGGCCGCTCGCCACGTTCCAGGCCGTGTCCGGCCAGGTCGCGGACGTGTACATCACCTCGCGCACGCTGCACCTGGCCACGCTGTGCGCGTGCTGGCGGCTGGCCACCGGGCGCGAGGCGGGGCGCGACCTCGACGTCGCGGCCTACTGGCTGGCCGACCAGGCCACGCAGGCGCTGCGGACCTGCCACCACCTGCACGGCGGGATCGGCATGGACGTCCGCTACCCGCTGCACCGGTACTCGTCGATGGTCAGGGACCTGGCCAGGTTCGTGGGCGGCGCCGACCACCGCCTGGACCGGCTCGGGGCCAGGGCCGCCGAGGGCGGGGACGACTGAGGCCGATGTTCCTGGAGCTCACCGGCGAGCAAACCGCGCTGCGCGACGAACTGCGGGCCTACTTCGCCACGCTGATCACCGGCGAGGAGCGGGCCGCCATGCTCACCGACCGGCACGGCGCCGTCTACCGCGAGGTGGTGCGGCGGATGGGCCGCGACGGGTGGCTCGGGCTCGGCTGGCCGGCCGAGTACGGCGGGCGCGGGCTAGGCCAGATCGAGCAGCAGATCTTCGTCGACGAGGCGGCCAGGGCCGACGTCCCGCTGCCCGCCGTCACCCTGCAGACCGTCGGGCCGACGCTGCAGGCCCACGGGACGCCGGAGCAGAAGTCCTTCTTCCTGCCGCCGATCCTGGCCGGCGAGCTGCACTTCGCGATCGGGTACACCGAGCCCGAGGCCGGCACCGACCTGGCCGCGCTGGCGACCCGGGCCGTGCGCGACGGCGACAGCTACGTGGTCAACGGCCAGAAGATCTTCACCACCGGCGCGCACGACGCCGACTACATCTGGCTGGCCTGCCGCACCGATCCCGGCGCCCCGCGGCACCGGGGCCTGTCGATCCTCATCGTCGACACCGCCGATCCCGGCTTCTCCTGGACCCCGATCATCACGCACGATGGAGCGCATCACGTCAACGCCACGTACTACTCCGACGTCCGGGTCCCGGTCACCAGGCGGGTCGGCGCGGAGAACGAGGGCTGGCGCCTGATCACGACCCAGCTCAACCACGAGCGGGTGATGCTCGGCCCGGCGGGCCGGATCGCGGCCCTGCGCGACCGGGTCCGCGCCTGGGCGGCCGCGCGGACCGGGCCCGACGGCCGTCCGCTGCTCGGCCTGCCGGACGTGCGCCGGGCCCTGGCCGAGGCCGACGCCTGCCTGCGCGTCAACGAGCTGCTCAACTGGCAGGTCGCGGTGGCTCCGGCGGTCGAGGTGGCCGACGCGTCCGCGACCAAGGTGTTCAGCTCGCAGCGGGTGCAGCGGCTCGGCCAGCTGCTGGAGGACGTGGTGGGCCGGCACGGCGACCCGGCCGACCCGCAGACCGCCGAGCTCGCCCGCTGGCTCGATATCCAGGCCAAGCGCAACACCGTGCTGACCTTCGGCGGCGGCGTCAACGAGATCCAGCGGGAGCTGATCGCGGCCGCGGGCCTTGGCCTGCCCCGGGTGCCCAGATGAGCCACGGTGCCCAGACGGATGAGAGCCGGGGCGTAACGTCCGAGGACCGGATCAGGCAGGCCGCGGCCAGGATCGCCGCCGATGGCGAGTGCGCGCCGCGCGCGGCCCGGGACCCGGTGAACCTGCCGATGATCCGCAACTGGACCGAGGCCATGGGCGACGACAACCCGGTCTACACCGACGCGGCGGCGGCCGCGCGGTCGGTGCACGGCGGGCTGGTCGCGCCGCCGGCCATGGCGCAGGTCTGGACCATGCGCGGGCTGCGTCCGGCGGGCAACGACGACGATCCGCTCGGGCGGATGTCCGCGGTGCTCGACGAGGCCGGGTTCACCTCGGTGGTCGCGACCAACTGCGAGCAGGAGTACCACCGGTACCTGCGGCTCGGCGAGCAGGTCAGGGTGCGGGCCCGGCTGGAGAGCGTGACCGGGCCCAAGCGGACCGCGCTGGGCGAGGGCTGGTTCGTCACCACGCGGAGCACCTGGTACGCGGGGGACGAGCCGGTCGCGTCGATGCTGTTCCGGATCCTGAAGTTCCGCCCGGCCCCGGCCTCATCCCCCGCCTCGCCCCCGGCCGGCGAGGTGCTGCGTCCGGTCATCACGCCGGACACGGCGTTCTTCTGGGACGGCACGGCCGTCGGCGAGCTGCGGATCCAGCGCTGCGGCGGGTGCGGCACGCTGCGTCACCCGCCCGGTCCGATGTGCCCGGCGTGCGGCGCCGCCAGCCCCGGCTACGTGGTGGCGGCCGGCACCGGCGAGGTGTACAGCTACGTGGTGCAGCACCATCCTCCGGTGCCGGGCAAGCGGCTGCCGGTCGTGGTCGCGCTGGTGCAGCTGCCCGAGGGCGTCCGGATG
>JASHUI010000631.1:0-4132 GCA_030040095.1 Streptosporangiaceae bacterium
AGGAACGCGTAGGCGAAACGCTCGAGGCCGTACCCGGCACACCCGGTGTAGACCGCCTCCCCGGCCGCCTCGCCGCCGGTCTCACGGCCGGCCTCCTCCCCCGCCTTGTCGCCGGCCGGGGCCGTGATCGCGAACGACTCCGCGAAGAACCGCTCATGGAATTGAACGAGCAGACGGCCACGTCCCGCTTGGCCTCCAGGGGCAGCCGCAGCTCGTACTTCAGCTCGAGGAACTGCTGCGACCAGGCTCGCTCCGCCGTGTCGGCGTTCACGAAGAACGGGTCGCTGGCCACCTCGCAATGCCCGCCAAGCCCGAGTTCCGCGGCCAGCTCGAACGTCCGGTCCATCAGCCGCGACCGCGAGTCCAGCACGAACTGGCGGGATCCGAGGAAGACGATCTCCCGGATCGTGAAGTCCCACAGGCGCTCCAGCGAGCGCTGGTACCGGGACTCGAACCGGAACGACTTGCCCCGCGACGTGATCACGGCCGACGCGGCGGGCAACGCGCGGTCGGCCAGCTGATGGTAGGTATGGAAGCACATCGTGGGCGGAAGGCAGTAGTCGACGTGGCTGCCGCGGGAGCGCAGCACCTCGCCCAGGCCGCGGCCGCCCGCCAGGTCGTCGACGAACCGCCGGTAGACGTCCAGGTCGCCGTGCAGCCGCGCGACGAACATCACCAGCTGCGGGAACGACAGGAAGTAGCCACAGCGGCTCAGGACGCTGGCCGGGATGACGGTCGGGTACCGGTACTCCACGGCGCCGAACTCGGCCAGGCTCAGGTCGCGGAACCTGGAGTCGAGGTGATCCATGAGGGACAGGACGGGCTCGCCCACCGCGATCTGGCCGTCGCCGGCCTGCCGCGCGATGCCCCGGCCGAGCAACTCGGGGAACACGTCGCGCGCCTCGCCGCGGGGCGGCCCGCGCCAGATGACCTTGGGCTCCACCGGCCGCTGCCTGAGGACGTCGTTGGCCGCCACGAAGCGGAGCTTGCGGGCCAGCTCGGCGGGGTCGGCCGGGCCCCGCACGGCCAGGTCGACCGCGCGGACTTCGTCGCCGGATTCGAGCAGGACGAAGTCCTCGATGGCCTCGGACACGAAGAATATCCGCCGGGCCAGTTCCCCGGACTGGATCGCCGGGACCGGAGGATCGAGCGTGACGCGGTGGGTGTACCTCAGCGCAGGCTCCCTTGCAGTCCCAGGAGCTCGGCGAGAATCCCGCGCTGCACCGCCGAGGTGCCCGCGTAGATCGGGGCGCCGAGGGCGTCCCGCAGCTCCCGCTCGATCCCCGCGTCGGTGACGTACCCCCGGGCCCCGTGCACCTCGACCGCGGCCATCGCCGTGGCCACCAGGCTCTCGCTGATGAAGATCTTGGCTATGGTCGATTCGAGCAGGGCCAGCCGCCCTTCCCGCTTCAGCCAGCCCACCTGGTAGAGGATGAGCCTGGCCAGCTCCAGCCGGATCTTCATGTCCGCGATCTGGTGCGCCACGGCCTGAAACGACCCGATCGGGCGCCCGAACTGCCGCCTCGACCTGGCGTGCTCGATGGAGGTTTCGAGAAGCCGCTGCATCGCGCCGACGTGGCTGGCGAACATGAACGCTCGTTCCCATTCGATGGTGGACGCGAAGACCGAATAGCCTGCCCCCTCCCGGCCGATCAGGTTCCCGGCCGGGACCGGGGTATCGTCCAGCTCCACCACGCCCATCGGGCAGGTCCGCAGCCCCAGCTTCGGCAGGTCACGAGCCTTGCGCACGCCGGGCAGGTCGGCGGTGACCAGGAAGGCGGAGAGCTGGTCCTGCGCCGCCCCGCCCTCGCCGGTCCTGGCCACGGTCAGGAAGACGTCCGCGACCGGGCCGTTGCTGATGAAGCACTTGGTCCCGCTCAGCAGGTAGTGGTCCCCGGCGCGCCTGGCCGTGGTCCGGACGCTCAGCATGTCGGAACCCGCCTCCGGCTCGGACAGGGCGTGCGCGCCCACCAGCAGGCCGTCGCACATGGGCTTGAGGTAGCGCCGCTTCTGCTCCCGCGTCCCGTGCTCGATCAGGTAGATCGCGCAGCCCCAGAGGTGGTTGTTGATCGCGAAGACCAGGCCGTTGTCGCGGCACCCGTACCCGAGGGCCTCGAGGGCCACCATGGTGTCGAGCGGGTCCAGCCCGCGCCCGCCGTGCTCGGCCGGGACCGGCCAGCCCAGCACGCCGAACGCCGCGCACCGCCGCCAGTCCTCCAGCGGGAAGCGGGCCTCCCGGTCGTCGTCGGCCAGGTCCCGCGCGAGGTTCTCCCGCGCGAAGGCGATGACCTCGGCGCGCAGCGCCCGCTGCCCGGCGGTCAGTCCGAAGTCCACGCGGGCTCCCGCTTGCGGTCCACGAACGCGGCGATGCCGGCGACGGTCCGGAAGTTGTCGATGTCCAGGTCGCCGCGTTCCACCGGGACGTCGAGGGCTCGCTCGATCCACATCACGAGCTGGACCGCGAACAGCGAGTTGACGTAGCCGGCGTCGAACAGGTCCTCCTCGTCGTCGATCGCGATGCCGCCCGCCTGCTCGACGATGAACTGGCGTACCTGATCCTTCTCCGACTCGGTCACGGCGGCGATCCCTTCCTGCGGGCATCCGGGTTCGGCGAACGGGTCTCATAGGTATGAAATCCCTGGCCGGTCTTCTGGCCAAGCAATCCGGCGTGCACCATCGTGCGCAGCAGCGGGCACGGCCGGTACTTGGGATCATTGAGGTTGTCGTACAGGACCTCGAGCGACAACAGCACGGTGTCGAGCCCGATGAGGTCGGCCGTTGCCAGCGGTCCCATCGCGTGCCCGAAACACTCCTTGAACAGGCGGTCGACGTCCGCGACCGAGGCCGCGACCCTCTCGTGCAGCAGGAAGATCGCCTCGTTCACCATCAGCATGAGGACGCGGTTGGTCACGAAACCGGGGGAATCGGCCACGACGATGAACCTCTTGCCGGCGCCCGCCAGAAGGGCGCCGGTGCGCTCGAGCGTCTCGTCCGAGGTGTGGTAACCGCGGATGACCTCCACCGTCTGCTTGACCGGCGCCGGGTTCATGAAATGCGTTCCGATCACGCGCGGCGCGCGGCCGGTCAGCGAGGCGATCCGGGTGATCGGGATCGCGGACGTGTTGACCCCGAACGGCACCCGCGGCGGGCATATCGCGTCCAGCTCGGCGTACAGCCGGCGCTTGACCTGCCAGTCCTCGGTCACGTTCTCGATGACGTACCCGGCGTGACGCAGCATCCCGGCGTCGGTGGTGAAGGCGATCCGCGCCATGACCTCGGCCACCGGCAGGTCCGGCGCGGACGGCCGGGTCAGCGGCGTGAGCCAGAGGCTGCGGGCGATGCCGTCCCGGGCCCGCTCCAGGGCGCCGTCGCTGACGTCGACCAGCACCACCTCGTGCCCGGCCTCGGCAAAGAGCTGAGCCACCCCGGTGCCCATGGTCCCGGCCCCGACGACGCCGATACGGTCCATCGCGGCGCCCGCGCTCACGACAGGCCCGGCATGTCGAAGGCCTCGAGGAACATGCCGTGCGTGATCACGACCATGAGCAGGTCGTCCTCGACCAGCAGGTCCAGGTCGACATCCTGGCCGGCGTATTTCTGCCGCAGCTGGCCGACGAACTCGGGATTGAAGTAGCCCTCCCGGCGGATCCGGCCGGGGCTCAGATAGTGGTCGACCCAGGCCCCGCCGCGGCGGATCAGCTCCGGGCTCGCGTTGGCGTGAAAGGCGAACTTCTCGCGCTGCACGATCTCCATGGGCAGGTAGGTCTGGGCCAGCTGCTTCATCATGTACTTTTCCTCGAAATCGCGCAGCGTCAGATCCGGCGGAATGGCCCGGGCGCAGTCGATCACTCCCAGGTCGAGATAGGGATAACGGGTCTCCACGGAGTTGGCCAGCGCGACCCGGTCTCCGTGGTCGCCGAGCAGGTGGTCGGCCAGCCGCAGCTTGAAGTCCAGGTACGACCGCTGATGCAGGATGTGGCGCCCGGTCATCTGCGTGATGTCCACCAGCGGCTGCTCCAGGCAGCTGAAGGAGTCCTGCCCGGCCGCCAGCCGCGGCGAGTACAGCGCGCGCCGGGTCCGGGTCAGCCCGGCCAGGTCCCGTCCGTAACCGAGCTGCGGGTTGCCCCACAGC
>JASHUI010000632.1:0-5409 GCA_030040095.1 Streptosporangiaceae bacterium
CCCGCCCCCCCGCCCCAGCCCGACGCCGACTGGCTGTCGTTCGATCCGGACCCGAGCAAGCCGGGCTACCTTCCGCCGCCCGGCGCGGTCGACGCCCATTGCCACGTGTTCGGCCCGGGGGACGTGTTTCCTTACGCCCCGGAGCGCAAGTACACCCCGACCGACGCCGGCAAGGAGCAGCTGTTCGCGCTGCGCGACTTCCTCGGCTTCGAGCGCAGCGTGATCGTCCAGGCCACCTGCCACGGCGCCGACAACCGGGCGCTGGCGGACGCGCTGCTGGCCGACGGGGGCCGTTCCCGCGGCGTGGCCACGATCCGGCCCGGCGTGTCCCCGGCCGAGCTGGCCGACCTGCACGCGGCGGGCGTGCGGGGCATCAGGTTCAACTTCGTCCGGCGGCTGGCCGAGCCCAAGCCGGACGACTACTACCGCGGCCTGGTCGACCGGGTGGCCGAGCTCGGGTGGCACATCGTGGTCTACTTCGAGGCGCCGGACCTGGCCGAGCGCTGGGACCTGTTCACCAGCCTGCCCACGCCCGTGGTGGTCGACCACATGGGCCGGCCGGACGTGACCCAGCCGGTGGACGGCCCCGGCTTCGCGCTGTTCCTGCGCTTGCTGACCGAGCACGAGAACGTCTGGTCCAAGGTCAGCGGCCCGGAGCGGCTGTCGAAGTCCGGGCCGCCGCAGTACGCCGACGTGGCGCCGTTCGCGCGGCGCCTGGTCGAGACCTTCCCGGACCGGGTGCTGTGGGGCACCGACTGGCCGCACCCGAACATGAGGAGCCACATGCCCGACGACGGCGCGCTCGTCGACGTGATTCCCCGGATCGCCCGCACCGCGGACCTGCAGCGGCGCCTGCTGGTGGATAATCCCTTGCGCCTGTACTGGGAGAGCTGATGACCGATTACGCCTCGGAGTTCGACGACATCCCCGGTACCCGGGTCTTCACCGCGCGGCGCGCGAAGCAGGGCTACCACCTGAACCAGTTCTGCATGAGCCTGATGAAGCCGGAGAACCGGGAGCGGTTCAAGGCCGGCGAGCGGGCCTATCTGGACGAGTGGCCGATGACCGAGGCCCAGAAGCAGGCCGTGCTGGACCGCGACTACAACGCCATGCTGGACCAGGGCGGGAACATCTACTTCCTGGCCAAGATCTTCGCCACCGACGGGCTCAGCTACCTGCAGGCGGTGTCGACCATGACCGGCATGAACATCGACGACTACCAGAAGATGATGCTGTCCGGCGGCCGCTCGCCCGAGGGCTGGCGCTCGGTGAAGGACGGTCGCTGACCATGGCGCGCATCACCGCGGGGCTCACCACCAGCCACATCCCGGCCATCGGCGCCGCGATCGACCTGGGCAAGACCGGGGAGCCGTACTGGAAGCCGCTGTTCGCCGGGTACGAGTGGACCAAGGAATGGGCCGCCAGGAACGTCCCCGACGTGGTGGTCCTGGTCTACAACGACCACGCGTCGGCGTTCACGCCGGAGCTGGTCCCGACGTTCGCGCTGGGCTGCGCGGAGGAGTTCCCGCCCGCCGACGAGGGCTACGGGCCGCGCCCGGTCCCGGTCGTCCAGGGCCACGCCGACCTGGCCGCGCACCTGGCCCAGTCGCTGATCCTGGACGAGTTCGACCTCACGCTGATGTACAAGCTCGACGTCGACCACGGGCTGACCGTCCCGCTGTCGCTGGTCTATGGCCAGCCCGAGGCGTGGCCGGTGCGGGTGATCCCGCTGGCGGTGAACGTGGTGCAGTACCCGCCGCCGACCGGGCACCGCTGCTACATGCTCGGCCAGGCGATCCGCCGCGCCGTGCAGAGCTACGGTGACGACCTCACCGTCCACGTCTGGGGCACCGGCGGCATGAGCCACCAGCTGCAGGGGCCGCGCGCGGGCTTCATCAACTCCGCGTTCGACAACGCGTTCTTCGACCGGCTGATCGACGACCCGGACAACCTGGCCCTGCTCCCGCACATCGAGTACGTGCGCGAGGCGGGCTCCGAGGGGATCGAGCTGGTCATGCAGCTGATCATGCGGGGCGCGATGGGCCCGGCGGTCGAGGAGCTCTACCGCTTCTACCACGTTCCCGGATCCAACACCGCGGTAGGGCACCTGGTGGTGCGGCCCTCGGACATCACCGCTGAGGAGAACTGAGCCATGCGGATCGCACTCGCCGGCGCCGGCGCCTTCGGCATCAAGCACCTCGACGGCCTCGCGCTGATCGACGGGGTCACGGTCACGTCGGTGGTCAGCCGGCGGCTCGAGCAGGCCGAGGAGGTGGCCAGGAAGTACGGGGTCGATCACGCCACGACCAGCCTGGACGAGGTGCTGGCCCGCGACGACGTGGATGCCGTGATCTTGTGCACCCCGACGCAGCTGCACGCGCGGCAGGCCGTCGCGGCCATGCGCGCGGGCAAGCACGTCCAGGTCGAGATCCCGCTCGCCGACAGCTGGGCGGACGCGGAGCAGGTCGACCGGGTGCAGCGGGAGACCGGCCGGGTCTGCATGGCCGGGCACACCCGCCGGTTCAACCCCTCGCACCAGTGGATCCACCGCCGGATCGGGTCGGGGGAGCTGTCCGTCCAGCAGATGGACGTGCAGACCTACTTCTTCCGCCGCACGAACATGAACGCGGCCGGCCAGCCGCGCAGCTGGACCGACCACCTGCTCTGGCACCACGCGGCGCACACCGTGGACCTGTTCCAGTACCAGACCGGCGAGGACGTCCAGATCGCGCACGCGGTGCAGGGGCCGATCCACCCGGACCTGCACATCGCCATGGACATGTCGATCCAGCTCCGCACGCCCGCGGGCCGTATCTGCACCCTGTCGCTGAGCTTCAACAACGACGGCCCGCTCGGCACGTTCTTCCGCTACATCTGCGACAACGGCACTTATATCGCCCGGTACGACGACCTGGTCACCGGGCGCGAGGAGCCGGTCGACGTGTCGAGGGTGGACGTCTCCGCCAACGGGATCGAGCTGCAGGACCGGGAGTTCGTCGCGGCGATCCGGGAGGGCCGCCAGCCGAACTCCAGCGTGGCCGACGTCCTGCCCTGTTACCGGGTGCTGCGCAAGCTGGAACTCGAGCTCGCCGCGCAGGGCTAGCGCCGCCGCGGCGCTAGAGCGTGTCTTGTAGATCTTCGGTGCGGGGGTGGGTCTGGCTGCCGGACTTGATCGGCGGCGGGGTGGGGATGCCCAGTGTGCTGTTGCCTCGGGTGGTTGCTGCTGACGTGGGTGGTGATGGGGAGCGTGTGTGCGCTGGTGCTTTCAGGTGGCCGGCCGGCCGTGGGGCGGTAGTTTGAGCCTCGTGCGAGCGGCGGTGCTGCATTCTCATGGTCAGCCGCTGGTGTTCGAGGATCGGCTGGATCTTCAGCCTGCCGGGACCCAGCGGGTTGTGCGGGTCCTTGCGGCGGGGGTGTGTCATTCAGACCTGCACATGATCGACGGTGTCATCGGCGGCCCGCTGCCGCGGGTCCTTGGCCACGAGGTCGCTGGCCATCTGGAGGGAGCCGGGAACGTTCTGGTTTATCCGTGCTGGTCGGATGGCACGTGTACGTATTGCCGGCGCGGGTTGGAGCAATTGTGCCCCGCGGCAGCGGAGCCGGGCTGGGCGGTTGACGGCGGTTTCGCCGAGCAGGTGCTGGTTCCGCATCCCCGGTTTCTGCTGCCACTGGGGGAGCTTGATCCTGTCTGGGCCGCCCCGCTGGCCGACGCTGGCGTCACTCCCTACCGCGCTGTCCGCCGGGCGTTGCCGTGGCTAACGACAGGAGCGACCGCGCTGGTGATCGGCGCTGGTGGGCTGGGCCAGTTTGCGATCCAGTACCTGCGGCTGCTGTCTGCGGCCAGGGTTGTCGCGGTCGATCCTAGTGAGCCCAAGCGGCGGCGTGCGCGGTCGCTGGGGGCGCACGATGCGGCAGCTCCCGGTGACGACCTGCCCGCCGCTTCGGCCGTCTTCGACCTGGTGGGCACCGATGCGACGCTGCGCCAGGCAGTTGAGCACGTCCTGCCCGCCGGGATGGTGATGGTGGTGGGTGAGGCCGGCGGGCGCGTCCCGTTCGGCTTCAGCCTGCTGCCTTACGAGGCGCACCTGACGTCCTCGGTGTGGGGCTCGTATCAGGATCTGCGGGCAGTTCTGGGGATGGCGCAGCGAGGCGAGCTGACCTGGGATGTCGAGCCGATGCCGTTGGCCGAGGCGAACGAGGCCCTGTCGCGGCTGCGCAACGGCGAGGCTGCCGGCAGGATCGTGCTGATCCCATGAAGCCCGCCGCTGGGCATATACCGCATTGCCCAGCGGGCGCTGCCTGCCGCTTTGCTTTGATGGTCACGAAACGGGCTCGCGGAGCCAGACCCGGATGGATGCGGCGTCAAGGGTGCCCTGGTAGATGAGTTCCCGCTTGTCATACCGGGTGGCGACGGCACGGAACTGTTTGAGCTTGCTGAAGCAGCGCTCGACGGTGTTGCGCTCGCGGTAGGACGTGACGTCGAAGGCGGGCGGCCGGCCGCCGCGACGGCCGCGGGCGCGGCGGTTGTTCTTCTGGTCTTCCTTGACCGGGATGACGGCCTGGATGCCACGGCGGCGCAGGTAGGTGCGGTTGGCGGCGGAGGAGTAGGCCTTGTCACCCATCGCCCGGCCGGGCCGGGTGCGGGGACGCCCTTTGCCCCGCCGCCGGATGCGGACCTGGTCCATCAGTGGGATGAACTGTGGGCAGTCGGCGTGCTGGCCGGGGGTGAGGATGCGGGCCAGCGGGCGGCAGCGCCGGTCGGCGGCCAGGTGGATCTTGGTGGTCAGGCCGCCGCGGGAGCGGCCCAAAGCCTCCCGGCTCGCCTGCCCGCCGCCGGGATTCTTGTCATTCGGTAATGCCCCCCCTGGCCAGTTCGGCGGGCCGGGCACGGCGAGCACCGGCCGCGTTCTGGTGCGCGCGGACCACAGTGGAATCCGCGCTGATGGCCCAGTCCTTCCCCTCGGCCTCGTCGCATCCGGCCCGCAAGGCGTCCAGGATCTTCTCCCAGGTCCCATTCAGTGACCAACGGCGATGCCGCCCGTAGACAGTGCCCCAGTTCCCGAACTCCCGTGGCAGGTCACGCCAGGGGCACCCAGTCCGGGCACGGAACAAGATCCCATTAATCACCGTGCGGTGATCGTTCCAGCGGTGCCCCTGCCGCGGGTGCGGGGGCATCAGAGGCGCCAGCCGCACCCATTCCCGATCGGTCAGATCATGACGATTCAGCAGATCATCCACCCAGAACGATCTACACCAAGCCAACCCCAAGATCTATGCGACACGCCCTAGGCGCGCCAGGCCCGGATCACGGCGTCGGCGCCCATGGGGCGGATCACCGCGTCCTGCCCGCGCCCGCCGAGCAGCGTCCTGGTCAGCCGGCCGCGGGCGTCGACCAGCTGGTCCAGGGCG
>JASHUI010000633.1:0-4843 GCA_030040095.1 Streptosporangiaceae bacterium
CAGCTTGGCGTCCCCCACGATCGTGCGCACGATCTGCGCGCACTCCTCGAGGTTCGCGCCGATCCGGTTCAGCAGGGTCCCGACCCAGAACAGGTAGAACGCCAGGCCCGCGATCAGCAGGGCGATGTCGACGACGGTGAAGACGACGAGCCCGGTCATGACTTGACCTTTCCGAGGACGCGGCCGAGGAAGAGGTGATGCTGCAGGCCCTCGGCCAGGACCGCCTCCACGCCGCCGGCCACCTGCGGGATGAGCTTGGTGTCCGCGGTGTTCGCCGCGGCCGCCTTGAGCGTGTCGCGCACCGTCACCACCCGCCGGTCGATGATCTTGACCAGCAGGACCAGGATCGTCAGCAGCGCGGCCGCGGCGACCACGAAGACGATGCCGACGACGTCGGCCACCAGCCAGTCGGTGTGCTCGGCCGAGGACATGGCCAGGGTGTGCATCGGTTAACCTCCCAGCCGGGCGCGGCCGCGCTGCAGCCCGCCGATGATGATCGTGGCGTGCTCGATGGTCGTGCGCAGCGCGGCCAGCGGAGCGGTGTTGTGCACGGCCTTGGTCAGCGCGTCGTTGATCTTCGGTGCCTCGTCGCCGATCGACTTGGCCAGCCACAGGATCGTGACCACCAGCGCCACCACGACCACGGCGAGCACGACGCCGATGGTCCAGCCGATGACCCAGCCGGCGCTGCTGCCGCCCGCGGCGAGAACGTGTGCTTGCATGGCGGCTCCTCAGACCGTTTCGCAGAAGTCGCGAACCGGCTTCAGGCTCGCGTTGACCGAGGTGAGCCGGTCCGGCACGGTGCTGGTCAGCTGCGCGACGGCCTGCACACCCCCGGTGGTGGCCACGAGCGTCTTGTGGATCGCCCGCAGGTGGAAGATGACCCGTATCAGTCCCACCGCCGTGATCGCGACGATCACGGCGGAGACGATCAGCGTGAACCAGGCGGCGGCCGGCATGACCGTTCCCCTTCCTCTCAGCCCAGAAGCTTCGCGACCGAGCCCGCGTAGCGGACCGCGCCGACGGAGACTTCCCTGACGGTGGCGTCGGTCGTGGCCAGCGCGGCCGGCACGCCGTCGAGTTCCCCGATCAGGTCCACGCCGCCGGCCAGGACCGCGTCGGCCGCGCCGCGGATCCGCTCCAGCGCGGCGAGCACCCGATTCAGCAGGTAGATCACCACGGGCAGCACCACGACCAGCAGGATCGCGTTGCCTATCCACCACAAGACCATTGGCTGGCCCTCCTGTTCTGCATCGGCCGCGGCTCTGCTCCCACCCTCAGCTCGCGGGCTGGTACGGCATGAAGAAGCGGCGGAACACCCGGGCCAGCGCCATCAGCGCGGCCCGCATGGCGATCGCGAAGCCGCCCGCCGCCGTCGCGCCGGACGCGGCGGCGATCTGCTCTGCCGACTCACCGCGCTCGATCCGCTCGATCCGGTCCTGCATGTTCGCGGAGAAGTCGCGCATCAGCACGGCCGTGACGTCGGAGATCATGCCCCGGCCGTACTGCGCGGCGGCGCCGGAAAGCTGCAGGTCCTGCTCGACGCCCACCCTTGTGCCGCGCCCGGCCTGGCGCAGCGTCGCGGTGACCACCATGCTGGCCTGGCCGCGGCCCCTCTCCTCGGCGCCGGCCGCGTGGACGACCACGCGCCTGGCCGCCTCGTCGCGCTCGGTGATCTCGGCGGTGCCACCGAACTGCAGCCGGACCGGGCCCATCCGGACCGCCACCCGGCCCTTGTACCGGTCGTCGCCGAGGTTCTCGGTCAGCTCGGCGCCGGGCAGGCACGCGGCCACCTGCGGGATGTCGTCGAAGAACCGCCACACCTTCTCGACCGGCTCGGCGACCTCGAACTCGTTCTTGATCAGCATCGGGTCTCTCTCTTCAGGTAGGCGGCGGGGTCCTGCTCGAACGCCCGGCGGCAGCCGTCCGAGCAGAAGTAATAGGTGACGCCGTCGTGTTCCAGCGGCCGGCCGGACGCGTCGGCCGCCACGGCCATGCCGCAGACCGGGTCGCTCGCCTCGGCGCGCGGCGTGACCGCCACCGGCGGGGGCAGTGCCCCGGACGCGCGCAGCTGGACCAGCTCGGCCAGGATGGCCACCGCGATCTCCTCGTGCGTGGTCCGGCCCAGGTCGAGCCCGGCCGGCACGCGGACCCGGTCCAGCTGCTCTTTGGGCAGGCCGCGCTCGGCCAGGTAGCCGAGCAGCGCGGCGCCCCGGCGGTGCGACCCGACCAGGCCGAGGTAGGCGGGCCGGGCCGCGATCGCCTGCTCCACCGCCTCCTCGTCGTGGTGGCCCTGGGTGGCGACCACCACCATCGACCGCTGGTCGGCGTCGGCGGCGGCGAAGTCGGTCCCGTCGATGAGCTCGGCCCGCCAGCCGAGGGCCCGGGCCAGGTCGGCCAGCGTGTGCGCCATGGGCGAGCGGCCCACGATCACCAGGTGGGGGGCGGGCAGCACCGGCTCGATGTAGACCTCGAGCGCGCCCTCGCTGTGGCAGGCGATCGGGACGACGGTCATGCCCTCGGGCACGGCCTCTCCGAACTGTTCCGGCGTGCCGAGCAGCAGCAGCCGGGCTTCTCGCGTGGCTATCACCTGCTGCGCCTGGCGGATCACCACCGGCTCCGCGCACGCGCCGCCGATCCAGCCGTGTACCTCGCCCTCGGCGGTGATGATCGCCCGGGAGCCCTGCTGGCCGGAGGACGGGCCCTGCCGCCACACCACCGTGGCCAGCGCGAACGCCTGCCCGCGCCGGGTCAGCTCGCCCGCCTGCTCCAGGACTCCCCAGCCGTCCATCGGTGACGTCCCCTGTCAGTCGTCCGTGCGCACCGGCGGCGCGCCCGAGACGTCGCGGCGGTGGGTGAGGGCCTCCCAGACCCGGTCCGGCAGCAGCGGCATGTCGATGTTGCGCACGCCGGTGCCGGACAGAGCGTCGATCACCGCGTTGACGAACGCGGCCGGGCCGCCGACCGCGGCGCACTCGCCGATGCCCTTGGCCCCGATCGGGTGGTGCGGGCAGGGGGTGACCACCTCGCTGTGCAGCTCGAATCCGGGCGTCTCCCAGGCCGTCGGCAGCAGATAGTCCATGTAGTTCGAGCCCACGCAGTTGCCCTCGGCGTCGAACGTGATGAACTGCATGTTGGCCATGGCGTAGGCCTCGGTCAGCCCGCCCATGATCTGCCCCTCGACGATCATGGGGTTGATCCGGACGCCGCAGTCGTCGACCGCGACCGTGGTCAGCACGTCCCACACCCCCGTGGCCGGGTCGACCTCGACCGTGACGATGTAGCAGGCGAACGGCCAGGTCAGGTTCGGCGGATCGTAGTAGGCCGTGTTCTCCAGGCCCGGCTCCATGCCGTCAGGCATGTTGCTGTACGCCGCCATCGCGCATTCCTGGATGGTCACCCCGCGGTCGGGCGCGCTGCGGACGTAGAACCGGCCCAGCTCCCACTCGACGTCCTCCTCGGACACCTCCAGCAGGTGCGCGGCCAGCTTGCGGGCCTTGGCCCGGATCTTGCGTGACACCATGGCCACCGCGGCGCCCGCCACCGGGGTGCTGCGGGAGGCGTAGGTGCCCATGCCGAACGGCGCGGTGTCGGTGTCGCCCTCCTCGACCACCACGTCCTCGGCCGGGATGCCGAGCTCGTGGCTGACGATCTGGGCCCAGGTCGTCTCGTGGCCCTGGCCCTGGGTCCGGGCCCCGGTCCGGACGATGGCCTTGCCGGTCATGTGCACCTTGAGCTCGGCCGAGTCGAACATCTTGATGCCCAGGATGTCGTACTCGCGGCTGTTGCCCGCGCCGAGCGGCTCGGTCATCGTGGAGATGCCGAGGCCCAGGAGGCGGCCCTTCTGCCTTGCCTCCTGCTGCTGCCGGCGGAAGTCCTCGTAGCCGATCGCTTTCAGGCCCACGTCGAGGCACTTGCGGTACTGGCCGGAGTCGAGCAGGAAGCCGAACGGGGTGCGGTGCGGGAAGTCCTCGTCCCGGACGAAGTTCATCCGGCGGAACGCGGCCTGGTCCATGCCCAGGTCGTCGGCTGCCGCCTGCATCATCCGCTCCTGGAAGAACATGGCCTCGGTGACCCGGAACGAGCACCGGTAGGCGACCCCGCCTGGCGCCTTGTTGCTGTAGGTGCCGCGGGCGGTCAGGTGCGCGGCCGGGATGTCATAGGCGGCGAAGGTCGAGTGCAGCAGGCCGATCTTGAACTTGCTCGGCTGGGCGTCGGAGAAGAACGCGCCGTGGTCGGCGTCGCAGTGCATCCGGACCCCGAGGATCTTGCCGTCCTTGCGCAGCGCCATCTCGCCGTCGAGATAGATGTCGCGGGCGAAGCCGGTCGAGATCAGGTTGCCGGTCTTGTCCTCGATCCACTTCACCGGGCGTTCGAGCAGGATGGAGGCCAGGATCGAGCAGACGTAACCCGGGTAGACCGGCACCTTGTTGCCGAACCCGCCGCCGATGTCCGGGGAGATGATCCGGATCATGTGCTCGGGCAACTCGGCGACCAGGGCGACCGCAGCCCGGATGATGTGCGGCGCCTGCGTGGTCATGTACACGGTCAGCTTCGAGGTGGCCCGGTTGAAGTCGGCGATGGAGCCGCAGCACTCGATCGGGCTCGGGTGCGAGCGCGGATAGTGCAGCTTGAGCCGGGAGATCACGTCGGCCTGCTCGAACGCCCGGTCGGTCCCGGCCGCGTCGCCGACCTCCCAGTTGTAGATGACGTTGTCGGCCTGGTTCTCCTTGTCGTCGCGGATCACCGGCGCGCCGTCGGCCACGGCCTGGATCGGGTTCACGATCGGCGGCAGCGGCTCGTACTCGACGTCGATCGCCTCGCAGGCGTCCTTGGCGATGTA
>JASHUI010000634.1:0-4748 GCA_030040095.1 Streptosporangiaceae bacterium
CCCGGCGGCGGCCAGCCACAGCGCCCCGGTGACCACGGTCGCCGCCGCCCGGGCCCGCTTGTCCCAGCGCGGCCCGCTGATCCGGCCTTCCGCGCCGGCGACGAACTCGTCGGCCTCGAGGACCAGCGGCTCGTCGTACTCGCCCGCGGTGACGTCGCACAGGTACAGCAGCTGACCGTCGGTGATCCCTGCGGCAGCCAGCGACGTGGTGGGAGGCAGCGGCCGTCCGCCCGGGGGTTCCAGCGACCACGCCGCGGGAAAGGTGTCCTCCGTCATCTGGCCGCACAGCTGCGCCAGCGAGTCGATGTACTCACCTATGGCCGCCGAGGCCGGGAGCGCGACATCCGCTCGCTTGCCCGCGCCGACCACGGTCACCCGGCACTGTGCGTCAGCCATCCGCGGATCCCGTCCCGACCAGGGCGACGCGGCTAGCCATGGGCCCACGTCCGGATGTTGCTCCACTCGGCGTCGCTGTAGTTCGCCCACGTGATGTTCATCGCGTGGGCGATCTCGCCGAGTACCCCCTCGGGGCCGAACAGGCCCTCGGCGGCGATGTTCCACTCGGCCTGCAGGCCCTGGTAGTAGGAGGAGGCCTGGCCGGTCCAGATTTCCTGGAGCCCGTTGAGGTAGGCGGCGAGCCCGTGAAGCTCATCGGCGATGTCGCCGGCCTGGCCGTTGAGATACTGGCTGACGCCCTCCAGCTCCGGGCTGACGACGATCGGCGTGGAATCCGAGAAGGACATGGGGAGCTCCTGATCCATCGGCTGAAGCGGACGGGGTGCGGCGCGGGCGCGCCCGGGTCAGAACCTGGCCGGCGGCAGGTTGACGTTGGGCGCCGGCAGGTCGACCCTGACGATGTTCGCCAGGTTCGTCTGCTCGGTGGTCTGGTAGTTCACGTAGTTGCCGCGCAGCCCGCTGGCGATGTCGGTCAGCGCGTTGTTGAGCATGTCGGCGTAGATGTGATAGTCGGCCATGAGCGTCTCGAACGCCTGCTGCGCCGGGCCCTGCCAGTATTCGCTGAGGCCGGCCACGTAGGTGCCCAGCGACTGGATCTTGGCATTGATGTCCGACGCGCGCCCGTCGACGTAGGTTGCCGCCGCCGACAGGTCATCCGGGGTTACCCGGTAGCCCGCCATGGTGGCGCCGGGAATGTTCGGGGTGCCTGGCACTGTCCCGCCTCTCTCGCTTCCGGGCGGAAAAGCCGTCGTCGACATTTCGGCTCGCAGCCATCGGGGGCTTCGGTTTCCGATTCCGCCGTGTGGTCAGTGTGCCGCCGTCACCGGTGGCGGCCGCCAGTCACCGTTAGGGGACGTACTCGCCCGGCCGGGCCGGCCATGCCTCACCGGCTGCCGGCCCGTCGTCGCCTCCCGGCCCCTCGTCGCCTCCCGGCCCGTCGTCGCCTCCCGGCCCGCGCGCAGCCCCGGCTGGTAGCTTGATGCCGTGGAATTCCAGGACGTTGTCCGGCGGCGCAGGATGGTCCGCAGCTATGACACGAGCCGGCCGGTGCCGCCCGAGGTCATCGACCGCATCGTGGGCAACGGCCTGCGGGCGCCGTCGGCGGGCTTCTCCCAGGGCTGGGGATTCCTGGTGCTGGACAGCCCCGCCGATGTGGCCAGGTTCCGCGACGCCGTGCATCCGGAGGATCGCCCCGAGGACTGGTTCGCCGCCAACGTGGACGCGCCGCTGCTGATCATCCCGCACTCGAACAAGGACGCCTACCTGGATCGCTATGCCCTTCCGGACAAGGGCTTCGCCGACCGGTCGGATGCCTGGTGGCCCGCTCCCTACTGGGACATCGACACCGGCTTCGCGTCGCTGCTGATGCTGCTGACCGCCGTGGATGCCGGGCTCGGGGCTTGTTTCTTCGGCATTCCGATCGACCGGATCCACAGCTACCGCGCGGCGTTCGGCGTCCCGGCGCAATTCACCCCTATCGGAGCGATCTCCGTCGGCTATATCAACGAGCCGCCGCGCAACCTGGTCAGATTGCGCAAGCCCGAGGCCGAGACCGTCCACCGGGGCCGGTGGCGCCAGCCTGGCGGGTGAACCCGCGGCCCATGGCAGGCCGGCGCCGGTCCGGCCCGGACCCACCGCAACTCCTTTTTGCCTTCCCGCTCGGCTTGGCCCGACGATCACTCCGCTCTTGGCAGCGGTGGGTATGGCCCGTCGGTCTACCGCGAGGTCCGGCGCGCCGAGCGGGTGGCGAGGCAGCCGGCCTGCGAGACGTTTGACCAGATGGCAGAAGAACTGAAAGCGTGACAGCGATGAATGAACTGTCGCGTGCCAGAGCCGCGCCCTGGGCCGGGCGCGGCTCTGTGTTCAGCCAGGCCGGCCTGGCCCGGCCGGTGGCCTGGGCCACTCCGCATGATCTGGATCGGCTGCGCGCCAGCCACGCACGCAGACGGCCGGGCAAACCGCTGGTGCCGACCGGCGTGGCATCGCCACGGCTGGGCGATGAGCTGTTCGCCCGGCTTCTGTCCTACGGCACGCCGCAGGAGATTGATCGGGGCGATGTCTTGTTCCGGCCGGGCGACGAAGACACGGATCTGATCGTGGTCACCCGGGGTTCGGTGGAGGTTGTCCGGACGGCGACCGCTAACGTGCCCGCCGCGACCGTCGCGGTGGTTGATGCGGGCGGCTTTGTCGGGGAACTGAATCTACTGACCGGGCAGAACGTCTACCTCTTGTGCCGGGCGCGGGAGGCCGGGGCCATACACCGGGTGTCGCCGGCGCGCCTGCGGCAGCTCATGGCCACCGACGTCGAACTGTCCGACATCGTGTTCAAAGCGCTGATCGCCCGCCGGGAGCTGCTGCAACGCAGCACCGCCGCCCTCGCGGTGGAGATCGTCGGAGGAGCCAGGTCCGCTGCGGCGCTGGCGCTGCGGACGTATGCCGGCCGGCAGCGTCTGATCCACCTATGGTTCGATGCCGACACCCCTGCGGGCCGGGCCATGATGGCATCCTCCGGCCTGACCGAGGACGACTTGCCCGCCGTCGTCATGCCCGGTACCACGCTGAAGCAGGCCACGCCGGGCGGCCTCGCCGAGAAGCTGGGCCTTAGCTACCGTCGTTCCTCCACCAAGCCCGTTGACGTCACGATCGTCGGCGCTGGTCCGGCCGGCCTGGCGGCCGCAGTCTACGGGGCGTCCGAGGGCCTGGACACCGTGCTGCTGGACGCCGTCGGCACCGGCGGCCAGGCCGCGGCCAGCTCCCGGATCGAGAACTACTTCGGCTTCCCGTTCGGCCTGGCCGGCGCCGATCTGACCGGTCTGGCCGTGCTCCAGGCGCTGAAGTTCGGTGCTCAGCTGGCCAGCCCCTGCGAGGCGGTCAAGCTCGATACCGACCGGAACGGCGACCTGCTCCGCCTGCACCTGCAAGGCGGAGAGGTCATTGACAGCAAAGCCGTCGTCATCGCGACCGGCGCCCGCTACCGGGCGCTGCCGCTGGAGCGCTGGCCTGACTTCGAGGGCGCCGGTATCTACTACGCAGCCACCGAACTGGAAGCGCGGGGGTGCATGGGCAGCCCGGTCACGGTGGTCGGCGGCGCGAACTCCGCGGGTCAGGCGGCGCTCTACCTGGCCGGGCGAGGTAGCACGGTCTCGCTGGTCGTCCGCGGCCCGGATATCGCGGCTGAGATGTCGACCTATCTCGTAGACCGGCTGCGCGCGCATCCGCGGGTGACGGTGCGATGCCGGAGCGAGGTTACCCGGCTGGATGGCGACGAATTCCTCGAGGAAGTCAGCATCACCGACCGGACCACCGACACCACGCAAGCCCAGCCGTGCTCGGGCTTGTTCTGCTTCATCGGCGCCGAACCCGCCACGAGCTGGCTGACCGGGATCGCTACCGGGGACGATGGGTTCATCCGGACCGACGTCCAGCTGAACGACGACGACCTCGGGCTAGCCTGGGCCACGCTGAGACGGCGGCCGTTTCCGTTCGAGACCAACATCCCAGGCGTGTTCGCGGTCGGCGACGTCCACTCCGGCTCGATGAAGCGGGTCGCCGCAGCTACCGGCGAGGGCGCCAGCGCGATCGCCTCAGTCCACAAGGCAATCAGCACGCTCGTCTGACCACAGACGTCCCCGGGGCCTGCGACGTGATCGGTAGCTTGCACGGAGCGGACGCTAGCGCGCTGACAGAATTCCTGTTACGGAGCGCCAGCCGGACTGAATCGCCGGTTACGGCGCGTCGCTCCGGCGAACGGCACCGGCCAGTGCGCTGCCGAGCGAGCACGGGCAGGGCAAGTGGCTGCCGGGCTTGACGAACTCGAACCAGCTGCTGTGGTTCGGCACATCGGCACACTGCTGCTGCTGCACGGCGGCGCCGTTCGCCTTGCTCCCTCCGGCGATGTCCACGCACAGGGAGGAGGCGACGGACTCTATGACCCACCAGGTGTGGCCCTTGACCTGCGGGCCGAGGTGGAAGACGAAACGCTCTTTCGCCGGCACGTTGCTGTAATTGCAGGGCTCTTGTATCAGTGTCGAGTCGTTGCTCAGGCTGGGGACCGCCACGCAGAGAAAGTGATGTCCCGATGACGGGAGGTTGACGCTCTCCTGGAAGAAGTACTCGGAGCCGGAGAAACCGGTCTTTTCTTCGAATCCGAATTGCCGCTCATTCTTGCAGGTGCCCTGCGCCAGCTTCGCGCCGTTCCGTGTTGACGCACCAACAACGTAAACGCACTTGCCGGAGTGAAAATTGTACAGCCAGAGATAATTCTGGGGAATCGGATGTGCATTATCCTGGGC
>JASHUI010000635.1:0-5261 GCA_030040095.1 Streptosporangiaceae bacterium
CATGCGGGTCGCGATCACCGGATCGTCCGGGCTCATCGGCTCGGCGCTGGCGTCCGCGCTGCGGGCGGACGGACAGCAGGTGACCCGGCTGGTGCGGCGCGCGCCGGCCCGGCCGGGCGAGATCCGCTGGGACCCGCAGGCCGCCGACGGCCGGATCGCCCCGGGTGCGCTCGACGGAGTGGACGCCGTCGTGCACCTGTCCGGAGCGCCGGTCGCGGGCGGCTGGTGGACCCAGGCCAGGAAGCGGGAACTGCGATCCAGCCGGATCCAGAGCACCCGGGCACTGGTCGCCGCGCTCGCCAAGGCCGGGCGCCCGCCGTCGGTCCTGCTGTCCGGCTCGGCCGTCGGCTGGTACGGCGACACCGGGGCGCGGGAGGTCGACGAGTCGGCCCCGGCCGGCACCGGGTTCCTGGCCGACCTGGTCCGGGACTGGGAGGAGGCGGCGCAGCCCGCCCGCCAGGCCGGGCTGCGGGTGGCGACGCTGCGCACGGGCGTGGTGCTGTCGCGGCGAGGCGGGCTGCTGGGCCCGCTGCTGCCGCTCTTCCGGCTCGGGCTCGGCGCGCGAATCGGGCCCGGCACCCAGTACCTGAGCTGGATCTCGCTGACCGACCAGGTGGCCGCGGTCAGGTACCTGCTCGATCACGCCGACATCGACGGCCCGGTCAACCTCACCGCCCCGACCCCGGTGACCAACGCTGAGTTCACCGCCGGGCTGGCCCGGGCGCTGCGGCGGCCCGCGCTACTGCGCGTGCCCGCGCCCCTGATCCGGGCCGGCCTGGGCGAGATGGCGGGCGAACTGCTCGGGAGCCAGCGGGTCGTGCCGAGACGGCTGCTAGCGGCCGGCTTCGCGTTCAGGCATCCTGACCTGGCGAGCGCACTGACGGCGCAGCTAGCGTAGCGCGGCTGATGTCTTTGGGATCATCGGACACGTCGGCTGAGCCCGGCGGGATCGGGTCGTGCAGAATCCCGCCCTCCAGGTAGCCGAACAACGGGATCCGCCACAGCGCGGGCACCGGGCCCGCCAGGCCCTCGCGGCTCCTGATCCTCGCGATGCTCAGGCGCAGCAGGTGCCGTGCGCCCACGAGCGCGGCGATCGCCAGCGGGATCTCCACCAGCAGCGCCGAGAGCAGGCTCCACACGAAGCCGCTCGAGGCCACGTCCAGCGTGACGTCGAACCAGGCGTCGGCGAGCAGCAGCGTGGCCAGCACGAGCAGGCACACGATCAGGACCTGCCGCCCGCGCCAGGCGGCCCAGGCGGTGGCCCCGAACGCGGCGAGCTCGGCCAGGTCGAATCCCACCCACGCGCCGCGCCAGCCGCCTGTGCGGTAGAAGGGCGGCAGCGTTACCGCCAGCACGCCGATCCAGGCGGCGAGCACCAGGCAGCACCCGATGGTTCCCAGCAGGAACCACCGGCGCCGCTGCTGGCTGCCCCCGGGCAGCAGGCGCGGCATCTCCATATGCGCAAGCATCCGCATCAGCTTCGCCCGCTCCTTGGCGGTCATCCGCCTCAGCTCGGCCTCGTCGATCACGGCCGACCTCCCTCCGGCTCCCGAATGCTTGCAACCCACGCATTAGCCCGCTTCTTCCTCATCAATGCCCGGCAGGCCGTGGCCTGACGCGTCACCGGCGGTCGCGGTTCGGTCTCGTAACCTGGTAAGCGTGGACGATGAGCTGATATTCGCCCGGGCCGGGTTCGGCGCGGCGGCGGTGCCGTATCCGCAGGCCTGGGATCTGCAGCGGGCCCTGCACGAGCGGCGGGTGCGCGGCGACATTCCGGACTGCTGCCTGATGCTGGAGCATCCCCCGGTGTACACGGCCGGCAAGCGGACCGGAGAGCTCGACCGGCCGGCCGGTGACCCGGGCGCCCCGGTGATAGACGTCGACCGCGGCGGCAAGATCACCTGGCACGGGCCGGGCCAGCTCGTCGGCTACCCGATAGTCAAGCTCGGCGACCCGATCGACGTGATCGCGTACGTGCGGGCGATCGAGGAGGCGCTGATCGGCGTCTGCGCCGAGTTCGGGACGCGGGCCACGCGTGTCGACGGCCGCAGCGGGGTGTGGTTCCGCGGCCCGGGAAGCGCGCCGGACCGGAAGGTGGGCGCGATCGGCATCCGGGTGTCCCGCGGCGTGACCATGCACGGCTTCGCGCTGAACTGCGACTGCGACCTGTCCTGGTACGACCGGATCGTTCCGTGCGGGATCCGCGACGCGACGGTCACCACGCTGTCGGCCGAGTGCGGGCGGCCGGTCACCGTGCAGGACGCGGTCGAGGCGGCGGAGCGTCATCTCGCCGGCGTGCTCGACGTCTCCCGGTGGCGGACCACCGAGGGAGCCGCCGAGCTACTGGGCGCGGCGGCGGGTCAGGCGGCGCCGGGCGGGCCCGAGGCCCTCGCGTCCCCGGCGGTTTCGGCGCTGCGCGCGGTCAGCTGAGCCGCGCCGGCCCGTAGACCGCCGCGCCGGTGGCCCGGGCCGCCAACGCGGCCCGCACTCGGCGGACGCCGAAGGGCGCCAGGTAGCCATCCACCTCGTCCGGCTCGGTGAACCGGAACTCGTCGAGTTCCTCCGCCTGCAGCACGATCCCGCTGCCGTCGGCGATCGTCCCGCCGTCGAAGACGAAGTGCATGATCGGGCGGGCCGGCTCGGCATAGGGCTGCGACCAGTCGATGGCCAGCAGGGCGCCGATCGGCAACGGCAGGCCGAGTTCCTCGGCCACCTCCCGGGCACAGCCGACGTGCGGCGGCTCGCCGTGCTCGCAGATGCCGCCCGGCAGCGTCCAGTGGTCCCGGTAGTTGGGTTTGACCAGCAATATCAGCCCGGCCGGGTCGGTGATCAGCGCGCCGGCCGCCAGGACGACGCCCGGCAGCTGCGCGAACCAGGTGTCGTGGTCGATGAAGCCCTGTCCGGGGCCCGGCGGGCTCGCAGGCATCACCGGCGCTCCCCGTGGCCCGCCAGGCGGGAGAGGTAGCCGCCGAGGTCGCCGGCGGGCACGGCGGCCTGCTCGCCGCTGTCCATGTCGCGCACGGTGACGGTGCCCGCGTCGTCCTCGGCGCTGCCGTAGATCAGGCACCAGCGCGCCCCCTGGTCGCTGGCCCACCTGAGCTGCCTGCCGAGCTTGCCAGACGAGCCGAGGTACACGCTGGCCCGCAGGCCCGCGGCCCGGGCGGCCGCCGCCAGGCCGAAGGACTGCCCGGCATACTCCTGCGCCATGACCGTGACCGCGACGTCCAGCCGGCTGGGCCGCTCGTCCCCGGCGTCGGGCAGCAGCGAGAGGATCCGCTCGATGCCGAGCGACGTTCCGGTGGCGGGCACGTCCGGCCCGCCCAGCTGCTCGATCAGGTGGTCATAGCGGCCTCCCCCGCCCATCGAGCCCGCCACTGCGGGAGCGGTCAGCTCCCAGATCGGCCCGGTGTAGTAGCTCAGGCCGCGCACCAGGCGGGGGGTGAACGCGATCCGCCCCGGCGGCAGCTGCGGGGCCACCAGGGACAGCACCCGGTCGACCTCGTCGAGGCCGGCGCTGCCCTCGTCGCTCTTCTTGAGCGCCTCCCTGATCCGCTCGGCCGCGTCGGGCGCGGTCATCGCGTCCACGACATCGGCCGCCTTGGCCGGGTCGAGCCCGCGCTGCCCGAGCTCCGCGGTGACCGCGTCAGGCCGGAGCTTGTCCAGCTTGTCCAGGGTGATCAGGACCCCGGGGCCGAGGTCGGCCGGCACGCCGAACGCGTCGAGCAGCCCGGCCAGCACCCGGCGCGAGTTGAGCTCGACCCGGAACTCGCCGATGCCGAGGGCGGCCAGCGCGTCGTGGTGGGCGCAGAGCACCTCCGCGTCCGCCAGCGGCGAGGCCGAGCCAAGGGTGTCCAGATCGCACTGCACGAACTCGCGGTAGCGGTCCTTGCCCGGCCGCTCCGCCCGCCACACGGGGCCGAGCGCATAGCGCTTGTACGGCGACGGCAGGCGGCTGCCGTACGCCGCGGCCGCCCGGGCCAGCGGCACGGTGTGGTCGTAACGCAGCGCCAGGTCCGCCTCGCCCGATGCCTCGTGCTCCCCGCGCCGGAGGATCTTGAAGACCAGCTTGTCGCCATCGTCGCCGTACTTGCCCAGCAGCACGTCCAGCCGCTCGAACGCGGGAGTCTGCAGTGGCTCGAAGCCGTAGCGGGTGAACACCGAGCGGATCGCGTCGAACGCGCGCTCGCGCTTCTCGACGTCCGCGGCGAGGAAATCGCGCGTCCCCGATGGTGGGTCGAACTGCGTTGCCATGCGCCCCATGCTTCCATGGGCCCGGCCGGACGTAGTCTGGGGACGTGGTACTCGCCCCCGAAGGACGCCGGATGCTGCGGCTCGAGGCGCGCAATAGCCAGACGCCGATCGAGCGCAAGCCTCCGTGGATCAAGACCAGGCTCCGCACCGGACCGGAGTACACCGCGCTGAAGCAGCTTGTCCGGCGCGAGGGACTGCACACCGTGTGCGAGGAAGCCGGCTGCCCGAACATCTTCGAGTGCTGGGAAGACCGCGAGGCGACGTTCCTGATCGGCGGCGACCAGTGCACCAGGCGGTGCGATTTCTGCCAGATCGCCACCGGCAAGCCCGAGCCGCTGGACGCCGACGAGCCGCGCCGGGTGGCCGAGTCGGTCGCGGCCATGGGCCTGCGCTACGCCACGGTGACCGGCGTGGCCCGGGACGACCTGCCCGACGGCGGTGCCTGGCTGTACGGCCAGACCTGCCGCGAGATCCATGCCGCGGTGCCGGGATGCGGTGTGGAGCTGCTGATCCCCGACTTCGACGCCGATCCCGGGCCGCTCGGGGCGGTGTTCGGCGCCCGGCCCGAGGTGCTCGCGCACAACATCGAGACCGTGCCGCGGATCTTCCGGCGGATCCGGCCCGGGTTCCGCTACGAGCGGTCCCTCGACGTGCTCACCCGGGCCCGCGAGGCGGGCCTGATCACGAAGTCGAACCTGATCCTGGGCATGGGCGAGGAACGCGGCGAGATCAGTCAGGCCATGGCCGACCTGCGCGCGGCCGGCTGTGACCTGCTCACGATCACCCAGTACCTGCGTCCGTCGGTGCGCCATCACCCGATCGAGCGCTGGGTGCCGCCGGAGGAGTTCCAGGAGATCGGCGAGGAGGCCCTGGAGCTGGGGTTCGCCGGGGTGATGTCCGGGCCGCTGGTGCGCTCGTCCTACCGGGCCGGGCGGCTCTACCGCCAGGCGCTCGGCCGCCACGACGTCGCGGCCAGGCCGGCCGCGACGGCCGGCGAAGCCGGCCATGCA
>JASHUI010000636.1:0-4684 GCA_030040095.1 Streptosporangiaceae bacterium
CCGAGGGAGCGGACCTTCATCGAGACCGCGCGGCGGGCGCAGATCATGGCGGCCGCCATCGACACCATCGCTGAGCTGGGCTACGGGCAGGCCTCCCTGGCCCGCATCGCCGAAACCGCCGGCACCAGCAAGGGCGTGATCCTTTACCACTTCGGCGGCAAGGACGACCTGATGAGGGAACTGGTCGCCGAGCTGACGGCCAAGGGCCGGGCCTACCTGGGGCCACGGCTCGAGGCCCAGCCGACGGGCACGAGCATGCTCCGCGCCTACATCGAGTCGAACCTGGCCTTCATCAGCGAGAACCGCAACCACGTGCTGGCCACCGTCGAGATCGCGCTGAACGGCCGCAGCGCCGACGGCAGCACGCTGTACGACATGTCCATCCGCGAGACCGGGGCGACCGCGCTCCAGGAACTGCTCGCCCACTTTCAGGGCACCGGCGAGTTCCGGGCCGACTTCGACCCTCTGGTCATGGCGCTGGCGATCCGCGCCACCCTCGACGCGGTGCCGGCCCGCATGGCCCGCGATCCCGGTCTCGACCTCGACCACTACGGCCGCGAACTGGCGGACGTGTTCCAGATCGCTACCCGGCCCGGGGGGAGCCACCCCGGGACCACCGCCCACGAGTAATCAGCGGAGGAGACATGAAACCCTACTTCGAAACCAGCCACCTCGCCGGCCTGCTGCTCCTGATGGTCACGTTGGCCTGGGGCTCGATGGAACTCGCCAAGACCAACAACAGGCGAGAGGGCGCGACCAGGGTTGGCGGCGGCGGCCGGACGTTCGCCGCTTACCCGGTCATGATCGTCGCGGTCGGGACGCTCTACCTGGCCCCGCGCATCGTGCCCGCCGCCGCCATCCGCCCGGCCGCCGCCGCCTTCGCCGCCGGGATGGCGATCCTGCTGAGCGGCCTGGTGCTGCGAGGGTGGTCCATCAAGACGCTCGGTGACTACTTCACCGGCACGGTCATGGTCAGCTCGGACCAGCCGGTGATAACGGCCGGGCCCTACCGGGTGCTGCGCCATCCCAGCTACACCGGGTACCTGCTGGCCAACGCCGGGGTGGGCCTGGCTTCGGCGAACTGGGCGGGCCTGGCCGCGATGCTGCTGCTCCCGCTGCCGTTCTTCCTGTGGCGTATCCGTGCCGAGGAGAACGCGCTGCTGGCCACGCTCGGCGACAGCTATCGCGCCTACGCGGCGCATCACAAGCGCCTGGTCCCGCTGGTCTGGTGACCGGAGCAGGACAGGGGACGGCGCGGGATCACCAGCACCGACAGGAGAGGGCAATGGCGGATTCAGTCACGCAAATGGTGGCCATCGTGACCGGCGGTGGCTCGGGGATCGGCGAGGCCTTGTGCCACGAGCTGGCGCGACGCGGCACGCGGGTGGTCGTCGCCGACATCAACGCAGCGGACGCCGGGCGGGTGACGGCGGCCATCACGCGCGGCGGCGGGCAGGCCGAGGCCCGCACCGTCGACGTGGCCAGGGAGCAGGACGTCAGGCGGCTGGTCGAAGACACCGCCGCCGCCCGCGGCCGCCTGGACTACCTGTTCAACAACGCGGGCATCGCGATCGGGGGTGACGCCCGCGACCTGACCCTGGATCACTGGCACCGGGTCCTGGGCGTGGATCTTTACGGCGTCCTGCACGGCATGAGTGCCGCATACCCGATCATGGCCAGCCAGGGGTTCGGCCACATCGTGAACACCTCATCCGCCGCCGCGTTCTTCGGCGCCTCGGGCAACGCCCCGTACTGCACCGCCAAGCATGCCGTGCTGGGACTGTCCCTGTCGCTGCGCGCGGAGGGCGCCGACCTGGGGGTGAAGGTCAGCTGCGTCTGCCCCGGGTTCGTGCGCACCAACATCTTCGAGAACGCCCGCGCCGTGGGCGTGACCCTGCCCGACGGCGTGCCCCGGGAGCGGCTCGCAGGCGCGCCGGCCAGGATGATGGCGGCGTCACGCGCGGCGCAGGTAATCCTGGACGGCGTGGCTCGCAACAAGGCGCTGATCGTCTTTCCCGCCAGCATGCGCTGGGCGATTCGCGCTGGACAGCTCTTCCCAGGCCTCAGCGAGCGGGTCCTGGTGCGGCACATGCGGCAGCTGCGGGAATACCGGACAGCCGCGGCCGTGGCCCTGTGACCTCGCCGCGCCCTCGGTCGCAGACGCGGTTGCGCGGCGGCATGGCCGCCCGGACAATGGAGCCAATGTCTGGGTCCAATCGGCGCACCTTTGGCCTGACGCTGCCGGTCGAGCTGCGTAACGCCCTGGATGGATGGCGGCGTGGCGCCGGGCCGCTGCACCAGCGGCTGGCTGCGGCGCTCGCCGACGCGGCGGAACGAGGGGAACTGCTTCCCGGCACCAGGCTCCCGCCCGAGCGCGACCTCGCGGTCCACCTCGGCCTGGCGAGGACGACCGTCTCGGCGGCCTACGGGCAGCTCGAGCTGCGAGGCCTGGTCGCCCGCCGGCAGGGCAGGGGCACGCACGTGACCGGCGCCGAGGGCGCGGCGGACGTGGCGCGGGCGGCCGAGCTGGCCACGTCGCTGCAGCGTAACGTGCTGTTCCGTCGGCTCGGCGAGGACCCGGAGGACGCGGTCGACCTGCTCGGGAGCTGCGAGGCGCCCGGTCCGGCGGTCCGCGACGCCCTGGCCCGCGCCGGGGCCGCGGTCAATGTCGGGGACCTGGCGGACGGGCATGGCTACCTGCCGCTCGGCTACCTGCCGCTGCGCCGCGCCGTCGCGGGCCGCCTGACGGCACGGGGGCTGGTGACCGACGAGGAGGAGATCCTGATCACGGCCGGGGCCCAGCAGGCGCTGAGCCTGCTGGGCGGCTACTATGCCGCCCCTGGCGCGGTGATCGTGGTCGAGGACCCGACGTTCCCTGGCGCGATCGACGCGTTCCGGACCGCGGGCGCCAGGATCTTGACCGTGCCGGTCGGCCAGGCGGGCGCCGATGCCGGGTTGCTGGCCGCGACGATGTCCCAGAGCCAGGCGCGGGCCGTGTACCTGATGCCGACGTTCCATAATCCGACCGGCTGTGTGGTTCCGGCCCAGGCCAGGCGCGAACTCGCCCGGCTGTGCCAGATCAGCGGGATCCCGTTCATCGAGGACAACACCCTGGCCGAGCTCGCGCTGGGCAACGAGCCGCCTCTTCCGCTGGCGGGCTATGCGCGCGACGCGCCGATCGTCTCGATCGGGTCGCTGAGCAAGGTGTTCTGGGCCGGGCTGCGCGTGGGCTGGATTCGCGCCCCTCGGCCGGTCATCGCCCAGCTCGGCAGGCTCAAGGCCGTCACCGACCTGGGCACGTCGCTGGTCAGCCAGGCGATCGCGGTCAACCTGCTGGCCGACGCCGACCGCATCCGCGACCTGCGCCGCCGCGAGCTTGCCGAGCGCCTCGCGCTGCTGCAGGACCTGCTCGGCCGGCACCTGCCCGGCTGGACCTGGCGCCCGCCAGACGGCGGCCTGTGCGTCTGGGCCAGGCTGCCGGACGGCAGCGCAACCGACCTGGCCCAGATCGCGGGCCGGCACGGCGTGCTGATAGCTCCTGGCCCGGTCATGTCCCCCACCGGCCGGTTCGACGACCACGTCCGGCTGCCGTTCGACCATCGGCTGGCCACGCTCGAGCAGGGCATCGGCCGTCTCAGCCGCGCGTGGCAGGCCTACCGGGGCGTGCTCGACGCGCATGGCACGCGGCGGATCGACGTCATCGTCTGACGGCGGACCGGCGGACCGTCCAGGCCAATCCCGAGTTGATTGGCATGCGCCAAACGCGCGAAAGTGCGATCGTGAGCAGCGAGCGCCTCGTCATCCGCCCGGCCACCGTCGACGACATCAGCCAGATGAGCGGCGTCCTCGAGCGTGCCGGGCTCAGCTCGTCCAGGCCGGAGATTCTCGAGTTCAACCTGACCAGCTCCGCGGCCCAGATGTTCGCGGCCTGCCGGAACGGCCGGGTGGCCGGCGTCGCCGGATGCGTCCGCTTCGGGCGTACCGGGTGGCTCGGCAACGTCGCGGTCGACGATGACTTCCGCGGCCAGGGACTCGGAACGGCGATCAGCCAGACGGCCGTCGAGTGCCTGCACCAGGCCGGGGTGGAAACGGTGCTGCTCACCGCCACCGAGCTGGGCAAACCGATCTACGAACGGATGGGTTTCGCCGACGAGGGCGTCTCCTACGGCCTCTGGGAACGGCGACGGCGGCCGGTCCCTGGCCGCGATCGGCCGGCCGCGGTCAAGCCCGGCCAGATCGACCAGGCCATAAGGCAGGACGCCGACGCCACCGGCGAGGACCGTGCCAGCTACCTGGCGCCTTTCGCCGGCCGGGCCTTCGTGCCGGCCGGGCCCGGTCAGGCAGGGTACCGGGTCGCGCTGCCGTGGGGCGGCGGGCCGGTCATCGCGGCCGACGCCGCGTCCGCACGGCCGCTGATCGTCGACATGATCCGGGCCAGCCCGAGGTCGCGGCTCGCGTTTCCCGAGCCGAACGCGCAAGGCGCGGCTCTTGCGGCGTCGCTCGGATTCCAGCTGGCCCGGCGCGTCCGCCGGATGCGGCTCGGCCCGCCCGTCCCTGGCTACCGCCCGGGAGCGATCTACAACGTCTTCAGCCTCGCGGCCGGGTAACGGTCGCAGCCCAGTCGTTCCCCCACAGCAGCTCACCAGCAAGCGGAGGTTCCCATGGCAGTCCCGTACTCCGAGCA
>JASHUI010000637.1:0-2745 GCA_030040095.1 Streptosporangiaceae bacterium
ACATCAACACCGCCGGCTTCGTCATCGTCGGCATGTTCATCGTCACCTGGTCCGCCGCCATCCTCGTCTGGCGCTACGCCCACATCGAACAGCGCTGGACCGCCCGCCTCCAGGCCGCGAACGCCGCCGGCGGGCCGGGCACACAACTCACTCAGGACCACTGACAGCGCTGGCAGTCCCGGCCCGCGGGCCGGCCGAATGCACATGTGTACAGGAGCCGGACGACAGTATCTAATAGAGGCAGTTGGTCATATACCAGGCTGACAAGGGAGAAAACCGTGTCCCGATTCAAGCTGGCTCTGGCCGCCGCCTCCTTAACCGGCGCGGCAACCGTGCTCGCGCTGTGCGCCGCCCCGGCCGCCCAGGCGGCCGCGCTGCCCCCAGACTGCTCGGCGTCCCCCGTCGGTTCTTCCGGCTTCGCGGTGACGTGCACGGAGCGCCCGGCCGACCAGACCTGGTGGGCTTACGTCATCTGCCCGTCCTGGGTCGGCCGGATAGCGGACGGCAATCAGGTGACCGGCGACGGCACGTCCACGGCCACCTGTCCCGTCGGCGCACCGTTCGACGACGAGGCGTTCTTCTTCACCCCCTCCTGAACCCGGGGCAAGCTGGCCCTCGAACAGCGTCGTGACCACCTGCCCGGCCGGGCGATGAGCCCGCCAGGGCGGTTGTTGACACCTCACAGCGGACGCCACACAATGACGGCGACGGGCCGTCACATCCGTTGAGAGCCCCGCCACATCCGTCGGTCACGGCCGAGCGTCGGGGCTCGCCGCCAGGGGGCGCCGCACCGGCACCGATCCACAGGGGAGCAGTCGGTGAAGGCATACCTGACCGTCCTTCGCATCGCCGACTACCGGTTACTGTGGACCGGCCTGGTCCTCAACCTGATCGGCGACGGCGCGACGTTCACGGCGATGGCGTGGATCACGGTCAACCGGTCCGGGGCCGCCGGCCTCGGCGTCCTCGGCGTCTGCTTCACGCTGCCGGTGTTGCTGGGCGGCGCGGTGATCGGTCCGCTGCTCGACCGGTTCTCCCGGCGGCGGCTGCTGGTGTGGGACTCGGTCTTCCGCGGCATCGTGGTCGCCGCCATCCCGCTGTTCAACGCGCTGCACATGCTGGCCATGTGGCAGCTCTACGTGTTCGCCACGATCTACGGCCTGCTGAAGATCATCCCGCTGGCCGGCACCCCAGCGATCATTCCCGACCTGGTGCCGCCGGACCGGCTGCAGACCGCGATGGCGCTGGAGTCGACCGCGATGGGCGCGGCCAACATCGGCGGGCCGGCGATCGGCGCCGGGCTGATCGCCTTGATCGGGGCGCCCAACGTGCTGCTGCTCGACGCCGTGACGTATCTGGTCTTCGCCATCCTGATCACAGCGATCAAGGCCCCGCTGGCCCGGCCGGAGGCCAGCGACGCCGACCCGGCCCAGCGAGGAACCGGATGGACGCCCGTGGTCAGGCTGCTGCTTCGTGACCGGTTCCTGATGTTCCTGACGGTTGGGTTCGCGCTGTTCAACATCTCCGCCGGGGCCCTGCTGGTCACGCTGCCATGGCTGGCGAGGTTTCAGTACACGCACGGCGCGGCGCTGCTCGGCCTGATGCTCGCCGTCGCCGCCAGCGCCGAGCTGATCGGCTCGGTGGCGTCGGGGGCGGTGAAGACCTCGCAGCGGCAGATGTTCCGGATAGGCCTGCTGCAGGTGGTCGCGGGCGGGATGCTGCTCCTCATGCTCCCGCGCGCCTTGCCCTGGGTGCTCGCCGCTTTGGTGTTCAACGGGATCCTGGCCGGGCCGCTGGTCGTGATGGGTGGCGTCGTGCGGCTCACCCGCACCCCGCAGGCGGTGCGCGGCCGGGCGATGACGCTGATGCGAACCATGATGAGCGGTGCGCTGCCGTTCGGCGCGGCCGTCGGCGGATTCCTGCTCAGCGCCGGCGGTTATACCACCCTGATCGTCGTGATCGCCGCGCTGGCCGCGCTGCCCGGCGTGCTGACCGCCGTGTCGTTCCTCGGCCGCGACTTCCGGGACGGCATAGCCCCGGCCCGGCAGCCTGAGCCGACCACCATCTGACCGCGGCCGGGGCGGGGGGATTCGATGGACCTCATTACCGATCACCCCCGCGCCCGCGCTCGCCCGGGCGACCGCGCGACCGTCCCGGTCTCCTTGCCCGCCGCCGACCAGGACACGCTGCTCGCCGTGTTCGCCGTGCTGCTGCACCGGTACGGCGGCCGAGCCGACCCGCAGATCGAGCTCGACGTCGCCGGGCGGCCACGCGGCCGGGTCCGGCCGTCCGTCGATCCGGCCGAGACCTTAGGATCGCTGGCCGCCCGGGTTGCGGCCCTCGCGCCCGGCCCGCCGGGAGGCGGCCCAGCCGTGGTGTTCGCCGACCACGACCCGGCACCGGGTCCCGTGGATCTGGTGCTGGTCGCGCCGCCGGACGGACGGGTCCGGCTGGACTACGACCCGGGCCTGTACGACCGCGATACGGTCACCCGGATGGCCGGCCACCTGCGACGGATCGCTGAGGCCGGCCGCCGGGCCCCGGTGGGCGCGATCGATTTGACGAGCGCGGACGAGCGGGCCCTCGTCCTCGGCCGGTTCAACGACACCGCCCGGCCGTACCCGCGCGACGCGACCGTGCACGGCCTGTTCGCGGCGCAGGCGGCAGCGACCCCGGATGCGGTCGCGGTCGCCGACGACTCGGGCGAGGTCGGCTACGCCGAGCTCGACGCGCGCGCGGAGCGGC
>JASHUI010000638.1:0-9983 GCA_030040095.1 Streptosporangiaceae bacterium
GGTGGTGATCGCGGCCAGCAGATCGGTGCCGAGCGTGCGCGCGTACCAGGCGACGCCGTGCCGGCACCCGGTATCCAGATTGCGCGGAACGGTGGTGCAGCCGTCCAGCAGCACGGCGGCGCCCACCGCGCCAGCCACGTCCTGCCCGGCCGCGCCGGACAGGACGGCGCACGCGTAGTCCTCGTTCGGCCAGCCCAGCGTGCCGGGATCGGTGGCCATCTGGAGCAGCAAGTCCGCGGTCCGATCTCAGGCCTGCTCGCCCGCGGCCCAGACGCCGGGCACCCGGTACGCCTCGTCCGCACCCGGCCACGGCGGCATGGTCACGGCGACCGCGGCGAGCGGGTCCCCGGCCGTGGCCCGGAACTGGAAGCACGTCCCGGCCGGGATGGACAGGCAGGTCCCCGGCTCCAGGTCCACGATCTCCGCACGGTCGTGCTGACGGCGCCACATCTGGCCGCGGCCGCCCACGACGTACCAGATCTCGTCGACGCCCCGGTGCGCGACCGCCGCCGAGGTCCGGCCCGGGGCCAGCTCGAAGTGGGCCATCGAACCCCCGGCGAGCCGCAGCAGGATCCGGACGTCCGAGCCGTCCGGCGCGATGACATCGCGGTCCCCGGGCAGCCGCATGGTGTCAAAACGCTGAGTCACGGCGATCAATGTAGTCATGCTGGCCCTGGGCCGGCCCGGCCAGAAAGGATTCGGGCCCGGTGAGTCCGGGCCCGACAAGACGTCAACACCGGGAATCAACGATCACGGGAGATCCTCATGCGGCTCACCATTACCACGTTCGTGACGCTGGACGGCGTCATGCAGTGCCCGGGCGCCCCCGACGAGGACGGCACCGGCTTCGAGTACGGCGGCTGGTCGGTCCCGTACGGCGACGACGACTTCGGCAAGTTCATGTCCGGGGTCATCGGCAACGCCGAGGCGTTCCTGCTCGGGCGCAAGACCTATGAGATATTCGCCGGCTACTGGCCCGGCGTCACCGACGCGGACCATCCGATCGCGGTCCCGCTCAACCGGCTGCCCAAGTACGTCGTGACCAGCACTCTGACCAAGCTCGACTGGCACAACTCGACGGCCGTCAGGGGCGACCTGGCCGAGGAGGTCTCCCGGCTCAAGGCGCGGCCGGGCCGCGAACTCCAGGTCCACGGCAGCGGCGCGCTGGCCCAGGCCCTGATCGAACACGGCCTGGTCGACGAATACCGTCTGCTCATCTTCCCTGTCATCCTCGGCACCGGCCGCCAGCTGTTCCCCCGCACCCCGGTGACCGCCGCGCTCCAGCTGGCCGACAGCCGCACCACAGGCGCCGGCGTCACGATCCTGACCCTCCGGCCGGCCGGGCGGGCGACGTTCGGTTCGTACGCTGTTTAGCCAGAACGCTAAGCAGCGTGGCTGAACCGGACGGCCAGGACGTCACTGGCCGACGTAGGTGCCGGTGCAGATGTTCTCGTACTGGTTGGGGTTGAAGGTCTGGCCGTGCTGCGGGAAGTACCACTCGACGGCCTGGTACATCAGCTTGCCGTCGCAGGTGCCCAGGTTGAAGGCGACCACGGTGGCGGTCTCCTCGGTGCCCGCGGCCACCGACTGGTTCGGCGCCACGTAGTCGCTGGTCCCCGTGGCGGTGGCCTTCGGCCCGCCCCACGACGACCAGACGACGTGGGTGACCATGCCCGTGGGGTCGCCGCCGTTGTAGATCTCGGTCGGCTTGACCTGCCCGAACCCGACGCCGCTTTGCGCGAAGATGCCGGCCAGCTGGCCGAGGGTCGGGACCTCTTCTGTCGGGGCCGACGTGGGCGTCGGGGTGACGGACGGCGAGGCGACGGGGGTGGCGGACGTGGTGGGAGCCGTCGGGGTCACGGCGGTCGGCGTGGCCGGAGTCTTGGTCGCCGGGGAACCCGAGGCGGCCGGCTTGGACGGGCCGGACGAGCAGCCAGTCACGGCGGCGAGTGCGATCCCGGCGATGACGACGGCGCCGAGCGCGGCGCGCCCCCGGGCCAGGCCCGCCGGTGCGCTGCTGGTGTCAGCGGGTGACTGAGCGTGATGCATGGCTTTCTCCCCATCCCAGGCCACGGCCAGGCGGCGACGCGGCGTGCTCCCCAGCCGCGGAAAGGAAGCGGCTGATTCTGTGACGGTGATAGGAGCCGCGTGGATGCGCCGCGCCAGCGGTTTTCTGGGTTAAATTCCGGCGTCGCCCGCGTTACAGCTGGATCTCGGGATAGAGCGGGTGGCGCGCCAGCAGGCCGGCGCAGCGCTGCCGGCCGGCCTCGGCGGTCGCGGGGTCGAGCACGTACTTGGCCTGGGAGGTCGCCGTGGCCGGTGTCGTGGCCCGTAGCGTGGCGACGATCACATCGGCGACCTCGTCGAGCTCGTCGGGCCCGAAGCCGAGGGTGGTCAGCGCCGGGGTGCCGAGCCGGATGCCCGAGGTGTACCAGGCGCCGTTGGGGTCCTTCGGCACCGAGTTCCGGTTGGTGACCACGCCGGAGTCGAGCAAGGCCGCCTCGGCCTGGCGTCCGGTCAGGCCGAAGCTCGCGCCAACGTCCACGAGGACCAGGTGGTTGTCGGTGCCGCCGGTGACCAGTCGCACGCCCCGGCGCAGCAGGCCGTCGGCGAGCGCGCGGGCGTTGTCGACGATCCGGGCCGCGTAGGCGGCGAACGAGCCCTGCCTGGCCTCGGCCAGCGCCACGGCCTTGGCCGCCATGACGTGCGGGAGCGGGCCGCCGAGCACCATCGGGCAGCCCCGGTCCACGTAGGGCGCGTACTCGTCGGTGCACAGCACCAGGCCGCCCCGCGGCCCGCGCAGCGACTTGTGCGTGGTGGATGTGACCACGTCGGCGTGCGGGACCGGGTCGAGGTCCCCGGTCAGGACCTTGCCCGCGACCAGCCCGGCGAAGTGCGCCATGTCCACCATGAACGTCGCGCCCACCTCGGCCGCGATCTCGGCCAGGGTCGCGAAGTTCGGGTTCCGGGGGTAGGCCGAGTAGCCCGCCAGCAGCACCAGCGGCCGGAACTCCCGGGCCTGGGCGGCGATGGCGTCGTAATCGAGCTGGCCGGTCTGCGCGTCCACCCCGTAGCTCGCCTGCTCGAACAGCTTGCCGGAGATGTTGGGGCGGAACCCGTGGGTGAGGTGCCCGCCCGCGTCCAGCGACATGCCCATCATCCGCTGCCCGTGCAGCTCATGGCGCAGCCGTTCCCAGGCGCCGGGGCCCAGGTCGTTGACGTGCCGCAGGCCCGCCTGGTCCAGGACCGGGTGCTCGACCCGGCGGGCCAGAATGGCCCAGTAGGCGACCAGGTTGGCGTCGATGCCCGAGTGTGGCTGCACGTAGGCGTGGTCCGCGCCGAACAGGGCGGTGGCGTGGCCGGCGGCCAGGGCCTCGACCCGGTCGACCATTTCGCACCCGGCGTACATGCGGTGGCCCGGAGTGCCCTCGGCGTACTTGTCCGACAGCCAGTTCCCCATGGCCAGCAGCACCGCGGGCGAGGCATAGTTCTCCGAGGCGATCAGCTTCAGCTGACGCCGCTGCGCGGCGAGCTCGCCCGCGATCGCCGCGGCAACGTCCGGCTCGGCGGCGGCGATGACCTCGAGCGCCGACCGGTAGGCCACGCCGGTGGCGGCGGCGGTGCCGGTGGCGGTGCTGCTGGCGGTGCTAGTCGCGGTGGCGGTGCTGGTGGCGGACTCGGACACGGAGAACCCCCCGGCGCGTCGATCTGGCTCGGCCCGCCAACAATACGCCGCGCCCGCCCAGAGGCTCCGGTCCGGCTCAGGCGAGGCTCCCGGTCGGGGCCGGCTCCAGGTCCTCCTCGTCCGCGGGCCGGGCCCCCCGGTCCGGCGATGGCGTCGTCAGGCTGACCGCCAGCACGCCGCAGCAGACCACCACGGCGCCCGCGATCTGGATCAGGGTCGGCCGCTCGCCCAGCACGATCGCGGCCAGCAGCATCGCGGCGGCCGGCTGCAGCAGCAGGGTCAGCGAGGAGATGGCCGCGGGCAGCCGGGGCAGCGACGAGGTGATCAGCAGCCAGCCGAGCGTCTGGCTGGTCAGCGCGAGCAACAGCAGCCAGCCAAGGGACGGCCACGGAATGTGCAGCTGCAGCCCGCCGAACAGCAGGCCGATCAGCAGCGCGCCGAGGGCGGCGCCCGCCGTGGCCTCGGCGAGCGGGCCGGCCACGTGCGGGACGCCCGACGACGTCCGGCGCAAGATCAGCAGGAACGCCGCGTAGGCGAGCGAGGTGGCGAGGCCGTAGCCGATCCCGGCCAGCGGATGGGTTCCCCGGTCGGCCCCGCCGACCAGGCCGGACACCATCACCACCCCGGCCAGCACCACCGGGAGAAAGACCAGGAACCGGCGCTCGGGGCGCTCGCGGAACAGGGCCCAGGCGGTGAACGCGACGAACAGCACCTGCAGGTTCCCGAGCACGGTGGCGACCCCCGCCCCCACCTCGGCGATCGCGTGATTCCACAGCACCAGGTCGACGGAAAGGAACAGCCCGGCCACGAACGCCCCGGCCCGGGCCGGCGCGAGTCGCGGCCCGCGCCGCCGCTGCTCCAGCACGGCCAGCGTCACCAGCAGCGGCAGGGCCAGGAAGCACCGGTAGAACGCCGCGGTCACCGCGCCGGTGTCGGCGAGCGTGACCATGACCGCGGAGGCGGAGATGCTGGCCGCGCCGAGTCCGGCCAGCAGCAGCGCCCGGCGGTCGGGGACGGCCCGGCTCCGGTCGTTGCCTGTCATGACCGTACTCGCATATGGTGCTGACATGATGGCAACCCTACGGGAGCGTTCCGACAGGAGTCAAAGCACTTTTGGTGCTGACCTGATCGAGGCACTCGCGGCCGCCGCAGAGCTGATCAACACCGGCCGCTCCGCGCACGGCGAGGAGTTGCGCGGCGTGGCCGACGTCCAGGCCTTCGGCGATCGTTACGCGTTCCACGGGACCGCGGCCGGGCCCCGGGACGTGGCCCGGCTGCGCGCCCACCGGGCCCGGCTCGACGCCGTCGCCGTCTGCTGCGAGTCGGGCGACGCCGCGGCCGCGACCGAGATGCTGAACGCGCTGCTGGCCGAGACCGGCGCCGTCCCGCAGATCGTGGCCCACGACGGGCGCGGTCCGCACATTCACGTGTCCCGCCCGGCCGCGCCGCTGGCCGACCGGATCGCGGCCCACCTGGCCATGGGCCTGGCCGAGCTGGTGGTGGCGGGCGAGATCGAGCGGGTGCGCAGCTGCGCGTCGCACCCCTGCCGGGGGGTGTTCGTCGACCTGTCCCGCAACCGGTCGCGCCGGTACTGCGACAACCGGACCTGCGGCAACCGGCTGCACGTCGCGGCCTACCGGGCGCGCAGGTCCGCGGACGGCTAGCACTGCCCGCCGCGTGCGGCATGCCTGGCTACTGCTAAGTTGTGGCTGGGGGAAATCACGGTCCAGATCGGAGGTTTCGATGGGCCTTCCCGCCAGTCAGCGCAGGATCCTGGAAAGGATCGAGAATGCGCTGCGGGGATCCGACCCGCGGCTTGCCGCGCTGTTCTCCATCTTCAGCCGGCTGAACCGGGACGAGGAGATGCCCGCCATCGAGCAGATCCGGGCCCGCACGGCGCTGCTCCTGGGCAGGCTGCGTTACCGCGCCGTCCGGTTCGGCCGCTGGCTCGGCGCGCCGGCCCGAGCCCGGCTGCGGGCGGCGCTGTTCTTTCCCATCGCGCTCGCGATCGTTGCCTCGGCCGTCCTGGTCGGGGCCGGGTTCCCGAGCACGGATCGGTGCGCGACGGCGCCGCGGCCGGTGGGCACCACCCACACCCGTGCCCGGTCGAAGGTCTGCATGCCGGTGATCGCCAACCCGGTGATCGTCGGCCGCTGACCGGCCGCGGGTCAGCGGTTGATCGCGATCAGCTCCGGCCTCAGGCAGGCTTGACCGCTGCCTGGCTTGGCGGCGGGGCCGACCCGGGCACAGGCGGAAAGCAGGATCGTGCCGTTGAACGGGCCTGCGCTGCCGCCGATTCCGGAAAGGTCGACGAAATAGTGCGGCCAGGGCAGCGACGGCGTGGTCCAGATGACGTGGCGCTGGCCGATGTTGTAACCCCAGGCGTCGCCGCCCGCGCCCTGGTCCAGCCCGAGCGCCACGCCGTTCCTGACGCCGTACACGCCGGATGAGTCCGGGACCGACGCCCCGGGGATGTTGCTCCCGGTCAGCGGGTTCAGCCCGGTCAGCCCGCCGCCGGAGCTGACGTACAGCGCCTGGCGGACCGGGTCCTCGCTCTCGGGCACCACGCCCGCCCGCCGCCAGAGCAGCCGGCCCGTGGTCTCGCTGTACGCGGTGACGCCGTCGGTGTTCGAGAACAGCGCCGCGCCATCGAACGCGCCGCTCAGCGAGCCGTCGAACGACCCGCCCGGCGGCCGGACTGTGCGTTCGGCGCCGGTGTCGAGGTTGATCCGGTGCAGCCCGGTCACCGGAGCCGATCCCAGGTACCCGCCCGCCGCCACCGTCACGTACAGGTAGTGCCCGTCGAGCCGCCACGCCTGCGGCACCCGCCCGGTCGGCCGGCTCCAGACGACCCGGCCGGACGCGTTGTCATAGCTGGTTACCGAGCTGTTCCCGACGATCACGGTGTGCGTGACGTCGGCCGCGACCGCGCCGCCGTAGCTCGCCGCCGGATAGCCATGGATTTCCTGACCGCTCTGCGCGGACAGCACCACCTCGTCTCGCGCGGTCCCGCTCGAGCCGGAACCGGGGAAGGCCACCCCGGCCGTCACCACCCCGGTCCAGGACCGGACCGACACGATCGCGGCCCCGGCCGGGAACCCGGCCAGCGCGGTGGCCCAGAGCCGGCGCCCGGTCCGGACGTCGAAGCCGTAGACGTTCGTGCCGTAGCCGATCGCGGCCACCTGCGGGCCCGCCGACACATAGGCCTGGCCCGCGGCCGGCACGGTACCGATGACGCCGCCGACCGCGATCCAGGACCCGCTCAGCGGCCGGATCCAGCGCACGGTTCCGGCGTGCCCGCAGCGCGGCGCCGCGCACGGTCGGGACCCGCTGCCCGAGGCGTAGCCCGGGATGAGGGCTGCCCCGATCAGCACCGCGGCCAGCAGGCCCCGCCGCGTCCAGGCCCACGACCACCAGCGCGGCATCCTCACGCCTCTGCCCGACCTTTCCCCTGCCGGCCGGCCCCCGCCGCCGGCCCCTTGGCTGGTGCACCACCGTAGTCCTCCCGCACCCCCGCCGGGGACATTGACCGGCGTGACGGGAGTGGCGCTACCTGAGTAGCGTTGGCATCGCGACGCGGGCACAGGCTCACACCACGAGGAGGAGACCATGACCGAGCGAGCACCGCTGCCGTACGATTTCCATCCCGAGGTGCCATCGTTCTCGGTGCAGAGCGATGACATCGCCGACGGCCAGCTTATGGGCGACGCCCAGGTCTACAACTCGTTCGGGATGTCGGGCCAGAACATCTCGCCCCAGCTCAGCTGGCACGGGTTCCCGCCGGAGACCCGCGGATTCGCCGTGACCTGCTTCGACCCCGACGCCCCTACCGGGTCGGGCTTCTGGCACTGGCTAGTCATCGACATCCCGGCGTCGGTGACCGACCTGCCGGAGGACGCGGGCGCGGCCGGCGGGGCCGGCCTGCCGGCCGGAGCGTTCATGGTCAGAAACGACTACGGCTCCAAGGACTTCGGCGGGGCCGCGCCGCCCGCCGGCGACCCGCCGCACCGGTACGTCTTCGCCGTGCATGCGCTGGACACCGACAAGCTCGGCATCGACTCCGACGTCTCCCCCGCCGTGGCCGGATTCAACCTCCGGTTCCACACCGTCGCCCGTGGCATGATCGTCGCGGCCTACGGGCACTGAGCCGATGCCACTCGATGAGGACACCATCCGCCTGGCCGAGGGCAAGAACCTGGCCACGGTGGTCACGCTGATGCCCGACGGCCAGCCCCAGGCCCTGCTCACCTGGGTCGACACCGACGGCGAGCACCTGCTCGTCAACACCGAGCCGCAGCGGCAGCGGGCCAGGAACGTGCGCCGCGATCCTCGGATCACGGTGCTGATCCACTCCGACTCCGATCCCTGGGACTGGTCGGAGGTGCGCGGCCGGGTGGTCGACACGGTGGGGGGCAGCGAGGCACGCGAGCACATCGACAAGCTGGCCAACAAGTACGCCGGCACCAACTACCGCAACCCGGTCGGCCCCCAGGGCCGCGTGATACTCAAGATCGCGGCCGACAAGATCAACACGCCGAGGTCACTCGGGCGACGGTGACGCTACGCCCCGTGCCGACGTTACGCCCCGTCTCACGGCCGGCCGGGCCCGCTCCCGGCCGCCGACCGGCTACGAACGGTGGCGGCCGGCCTGGGCCGGCCGCCACCGTGGCGCCTCCTCGACATCGCGCCGGGTGATCGCCAGGTAGGCGACGAACGCGATGATCGGGATGGTCAGGCCGGCGGCGACGGGCCCGCGCCCGTAACCCAGGCCGCCCAGGATGTGCGGCACGCCCATCCAGTCCGCATAGGAGGCGCCCAGCGGCCGGGTCAGGACGTAGGCGAACCAGAAGGCCGCGATGGCGTTCAGCCGCAGCCAGCGGTGGGCGACGCCGGGGACAGCGAAGATCAAGGTGAACACGACCCCGGACGTGAAGTAGCCCAGGTGCAGGGTGGTCGCGGTGAGATCGCCGAGGGCAGTCCCGAGCGCGAACGTCGCCAGCACCGTGGCCCAGTAGAACGCCTCCCGGCGCGGGGTGCGGATGCTGTGGATGGACAGTGTCTTCTCGGTCCAGTACCACAGCAGGAAGATCACGGCCAGCGCCACCGCGAAGAACGCCGTTGACACCTGGTACGGGATCCCCAGCTCGACGTGCAGGCCGTCGGCGACCATCGTGCCGAAGACCGCGACCATGTCGACCGCGAACCAGTAGATCCAGGCCACGTACCGGCGCGCACGGAACTGCAGCGCCAGCGCGACCACCAGGGCCAGCCCGCCGATGGCGGCGGCGACGGGCGGGTCGATCCGGTGGTCCAGATAGTCCGACGTTGCCTCGCCCTGGGCGGTGGTGAGGATCTTGATGATCCAGAAGAACACCGTGATCTGCGGCACCTTGCTCGCCGCCTGACCGGCGGCCGCGAGCGGCTCGCGCCACCGCACCTGTCCCTGCGTTACCTCACCCGAAGCCACCGTCGATCCCGTCGCCGACCCAGACCCCGGCACACCCTACACCGGCGGGCCGGGCAACAGACGATGCTCAGCCGCCCAGGCTGGCCAGCACGCGCTGCTCGGTCTGCGGGTCCAGCCCGTGACGGAGCTGCCCGGGCGGCGGGTCGCCCTCGTCCTGCAGCCACCGCCAGGTGTCGGCCACGGTTTCCTGGACCGGCCGGCAGGCCAGGCCCTCGGCGTAGGCGGCCGAGACGTCCGCGTCGTGCAGGCCCGCGTACTCCCCGGCCGGCGGCAGCCAGACCGGCAGCTCGGTCCACGGCTGGATGCCCGCCGCCTCGATCACCTCCGGCGGGACCCAGACCAGCGTGGCCCGCGACCCGGTCGCCTCCCGGGCCGCGCCGAGCAGGCTGGCCATGGTAGCGTGCCCGCGTCGGCTGACGACGTTGAAGGCCCCGCCCAGCCCGCGCTCGGCCGCCGAGAGCAGCCACGCCGCCAGGTCCCGGCAGTCGATGTACTGCAGCGGCAGGTCCCTCGGCCCGGGCGCCAGCACGTCGCCGCCGCGCTCCATCCGCCGCAGCCACCACGGCATCCGCCCCGTGTCCTCGTACGGGCCTAGGATCAGGCCGGCCCGGGCCAGCAAGGCCCGGTCGCCGAAGGCCGCGACCGCGCCCAGCTCGCCGCCCCGCTTGGCCGCCGGGTAGTCCTCGCCGTCGTCGCTTGCCGGGTCCCCGTCGACCACCGGCGAGCTCTCGTCGGCGCCCGGCGGGAACGACCGGTACACCGACCGGCTGGACACGTACCCGTAGTGCCCGGCCCGGCCGGCCAGCAGCGCCGCGGCGTCCGCCACCGCCC
>JASHUI010000639.1:0-2569 GCA_030040095.1 Streptosporangiaceae bacterium
TTCTGCTTCGGGTCGCCGTCGCCGGCCATCCCGTGGTCGTTGCCCTCCCCGCCGGCGGCTGTGTCGCCGCGGACGTCGGCGGACAGCGGGCCCTTCGGGTAGGAGTCCTCCCGGCGGATCAGCGGCACCGTGAGCCGTTGCGGCGAGGCGGCGTAGTCCCAGCCGTAGCGGCCCTTCACGCACAGCCGGCCGTGCGAGCCGGGCTGTTCCCGGCCCTGCGCGTAGGCGATCGCGCCATTCTCCCGGTCCACGTAGTAGGTGAGGGCGCAGCCGACGCCGCAGTACGGGCAGACGGTGTCCACCGCGTCCAGCTCGCTGCGCGGCCGGATCGGGATGCCGTTGATCGGCTTGTTCGTCAGCGCGCCGGTCGGGCACGAGGCCACGCACTCACCGCAGGACACGCACGACGAGGCGCCCATCGGATCGCTCAGGTCGAACGCTATCCGGGTGCCGTAGCCCTTGCCGCTGCGCCCGATCACGTCGTTGCCCTGGATGTCGTCGCAGGCCCGCACGCAGCGGTCGCACAAGATGCAGGCATCGTGGTCGACGGCGATCACCGGGCTGGACAGGTCGGCGCCGCGGCTCGATCCGGCCGGCAAGCCGGTGCCGACCTCGGCGAGCCCGAAGCGCTCGGCCAGCGCGAGCAGCTCGTTGTCGCCGGTCGTGGTCTGCTTCGGGTCACGCTCGCGTGCTGGCTGGTCGCTGATCAGCAGTTTCGTCAGCGTCGCGCGGCTGCGCTCGAGCTCGGGCGTGCGCGTCTTCACCTGCATCCCGTTTTCACAGGCCCGCACGCAGGACGCGGCGAACGCGGGCGTCCCCACGTCGACCACGCACATCCGGCAGACGCCCACCGGATCGAAACGCTCGTCGTGGCACAGCACGGGGATGTCGATCCCGGCGGCGCGGGCGGCCTGCCAGATCGTGGCGCCCTCGGGGGCAGTGACCTCACGCCCGTCGATCGTGAGCGTTACCGTTCCCGTGCTCTCCAGGGCAGTGATGGCCATGATGGCAGTATCCGTCCGCGCCCGCCGCTAGGCCAAGCCGAGGTCGTCGAACATCCCCAGGTCCGGGCGTCCCTCGTGATCGAGCCCGCGCCTTTCGTAGTAGGCGTCGATCATCGCCCGCAGTCGGTCCGCGGTGAGCGTGGCCACCCGGCCCGAGGGCAGGGTGAGCGGCTCGTTCAGCAGCCGGTCGGGCAGCCAGTCGTCGCCCGGCTGCCAGCCCTCGCGGATGTTGTAGACCCGCTTGGCCAGCACGATCCGGCGGGCGGTCGCACGCAGCTCGTCGCCGGTCACGTCCCAGCCGGTGACGCAGGCCAGCAGGGCCGCCCACTCCTCGAAGGGCTCGGTGAACACGCCGCGCAGGAACTTGCACAAGATCAGCGAGTCCATGACCGCGGCCCGGTCCTCGGTCTCGATCGCGGCCGCGACATGCTCGTCGCCACCGGCTAGCCGGTCCAGATCACCTGACAGGTCCGCCTCGTAGGCGCCGGAACGGTTGTGGTCCGCGCCCCTGGCGTTCACGGCCAGGCCCAGGGCCATGGAGTGCAGCGTGCGCGGCTCGTAACCGGGCATCTCCAGGCCCTTCACGTGCGGCGCGAAGGACTCCGAGCCAGCCGAGACCGTCCGGGATGCTTGTCTTGATCCTTCTCCGAGCAGCGAGCCGAGCGGCGTGCCGCGGGTGCCGATCTCATCGAGCGCGCGCAGCAGCGCGGCGGGATCGCCGAAACGCAGCCAGGGCGCGTCGATCAGGCCGCGCTGCGCGCACTCCATCGCCCACGCGATCGTCCCGCCCGCGGAGATCGTGTCGATGCCGAGCTCGTCGCAGCGGGCGCTGGCCTCCAGCACGGCGTCCGGGTCGCTCACCCCGCACATCGGTCCGAGCGCGAACACGTTCTCGTACTCCACGCGGGCCTTCTTGCCGCCGCCGACCCGGTAGATGTGCTCGCAGCCGATGGTGCAGGACGCGCAGCCGCTGCGCGCGACCCGGCGCATCCCCTCGATGGCCTCGTCCGGCGCCTGTTCGGCGAGGCGCCCGGCGTTCTCGAACGCGGCCGCCTGGAAGTTGCGGGTGGGCAGCGCGGCGATCGCGTTGAACGTGAGCAGGTTGGCGAGCGTGCCGAGCTCGCGGTACTTCGCCGTGGCCGGGCCGAACGACCGTTCCCGCAGGTCCCGGGCGGCCCGCAGCACCGAGGCCGGGTCGGCGACGCCGACCTTCGCCGCGGCGCGGACCGCAATGGCCTTCAGGTTCTTCGCGCCCATGACCGCGCCCAGGCCGCCGCGTCCCGCGTGCCGCCCGTCGTGCGAGATCGTCGCGTACCGGACGCCGTTCTCACCGGCCGGGCCGATCGCCGCCACCCGCCAGCCCCGGCCGAGCCGCTCGCGCAACCTGGTGCCGGCGTCGGCCGCGGTCAGGCCGCTGAGCTGCCGCGCGTCGACCAGCCGGCTCCCGTCGCCGTCGATGAGCAGCGCCGAAAGCTGCGGGACCCGGCCCCGGATCACGATCGCGTCGTGGCCGGTGAGCTTCCCGGCGATCGCGAACTGGCTGGAGGCCAGCGCGTCGGTCAGCA
>JASHUI010000640.1:0-6776 GCA_030040095.1 Streptosporangiaceae bacterium
GTGAGGCTGCCGCCGCAGGACGCAACCCGCTCGGCGATGCCCGCCAGCCCGAATCCCCCGGGCCCGGCCAGCCGCGTCCCGTTCCCCTTGGGCGGATCTGCCCCGGCGTTCGCGGCCGGCCCCGCCTCTCGGCCGACGCTCACCGCCACGGGCCCCTGGCCCGTGTCGGTCACCGACACGGTGACGTACCCGGGCTCGTACCTCACCGTGACCGCCGCCTCGCTGGCACCGGAGTGCCTGACCGTATTGGTCAGCGCCTCTTGAACGATCCGGTACGCGGTCAGGTCCACCCCGGGCGCCAGCTTGCTCGGGCTGCCCTCCACCCGCAGGTCCACCGCGATCCCGGCCTGGCGCACCTGCACCAGGACGTCGTCAAGTGCGCTGATCGACACCGGCGGCGCCGTGCTGGCCTGGCGGCCGTCGGCCGGGCCGCGCAGGACGCCCAGGAGCCGGCGCAGCTCGGTCAGGGCCTCGCGCGCGGTCTGGCCGATGATCTGCACCGACTTACCCGCCTCGGCCGGCCGGTCCGGCAGGAGCGAGGCCGCGGCCTCGGACTGGACCGCCATCAGGCTGACGTGGTGGGCCACCACGTCGTGCAGTTCCCGGGCGATCCTGGCCCGCTCCCGCGCGGCGACCAGGGCCGCCTCTCTGTCGCGCTCGGCCTCCGCCTGCTCGGCCCGGGCCTCGACCTCCGTCACGTACGCCCGGTGGGTGCGGGTGAGTATGCCCGCCATGCCGGCCACCACGAACTGCAGCAGCACGACGAAGAAGTCGTAGGGCTCGGTGTGGCCGGGCAGCAGCTGCGACCTGACGATGCCGACCATCAACAGCACGCTGATGATCCAGCGGACCCGGGTCGAACTGCGGTCCATCACCGTGTAGTAGGCGATCGCGGGGCCGAGCGGCAGGGGGGCGAAGCTGCCGATGAACAGGTCGTAGAAGTCGCGGGGAACGCCGACGGCGAAGAAGACGGCCACCGGCCAGCGCCGCCTCCAGGTCAGCGGCAGTGCCTGCAATATGACCGCCGCGTACGCCGCGTACGGCAGCGGCAGTTGCCTGGTCTCCGGGACCAGCGAGCCCACGTTGTAGGCGGCCAGCGCCAGCGCGAGCGCCAGGTCCTGCATGCGCGGCGGGAGCCCGGTGACCCACGCCGTCAGCCTCTTCACCAGCCGATTTTAAGGGCCGCACGCGCGCCCGGGCCATCCTCCGCGCGGCGGAACCGGCCGCCCCTACCCAGGGCGGAGTCCGGGCCCCGGCCAGGCGGTGAAGAAAGCCTCTGGGATACCCGAAGAACGGGCATCACGGCCGATGCGGCCCGCAGTCCAGGCGCGCCATCGTAACGGTCATGAACGCACAGTCACGAACACAGGAGGCGCCCGGACAGGGTCCGGCGGTCCCTCCGGCCATCATCGGGCTGGCCGGGGTGGAAAAGGTCTACCGCAGCGGCGGCAAAAGAGGAGGGCCGGGCTTCCCCGCCCTGAGCGGCGTGAACCTGGCCATCGCCGCGGGCGAGATGGTGGCGATCACCGGCCCGTCGGGCAGCGGCAAGACCACCATCGTCAACCTCATCGCCGGCATCGACCGGCCCACCACCGGCACGGTGACCGTCGGTGGCAGCCGCCTGGACCAGATGACCGAGGAGCAGCTGGCGGTCTGGCGCGGCCGCACCATCGGCATCGTCTTCCAGTTCTTCCAGCTGATGCCCACCCTGACCGCGGAGGAGAACGCCACGCTTCCCCTGGACCTGGCCCGGATCGGCACGCCGCGCGACCGCAAGGCCCGGGCGGCAGGGAACCTGGCCACGGTCGGGCTGGCCGACCGCGGCCACCGGCTGCCGCTGGAGCTTTCCGGCGGGGAGCAGCAGCGCGTCGCGATCGCCCGGGCCATGGCCTGCGAGCCGCCGATACTGCTCGGCGACGAGCCCACCGGCAACCTCGACACCGGGATGGCCCGGGACATGTTCGAGCTCCTCAGGCGGCTGAACGCGGGCGGGACCACGGTGGTGTACGTCACCCACGACCAGGCCCTGGCCGCGATGGCGTCCCGGATCGTGTCGGTTCGCGACGGCCTGATCGTCGACGACACGGGGAGCCGGCCGAGCGAGGTGACGGCATGACCACGCTGAACCGCAAGGCCTGGGCCGACCTGACCCGGCACCGCGCCCGCACGGTACTGACCGTGCTCACGCTGAGCATCGCGATCGCCAGCCTGGGCTTCCTCGCCGTGCCGAGCCTGCTCAACGCGGCGATGAACCGCCAGGTGGCCGACAGCCACCTCTACGACGTCGGGATATCCACCCGCGTGCTGGCCCTGACCCCGGCCCAGCTGCGCGCGCTCGGGCGCCTGCCGGGCGTCGCCGCGGTCAACCCCGACCTGGGCTACCTGACCACCGCGACCGGGCCCGGGGGCAGCCAGAACGTCGAGATCGCCGGCGGCGACCTGGCCTCCGCGCCGGTCAACACGGTCCCGCTGCTCAGCGGCCGGCTGCCCGGCCCGGGCGAGGTGCTGGCCGACGCGGCCAACGGCAAGGCCGCCGACTTCGCGGTCCCGAACGGCGGCTCGATCCGCGTGCGCGCCGCGAGCGGCAGGCTGGTGACGCTGCGGGTCAGCGGCACCGGGCTGAACCTCGCCGCGACCCCGGGCGCGAACGGCTCGAGCACGCCCGTCTTCTACACCACGCTGGCCACCCTGGAATCGCTGCGCGGCGTGCACGGCGTCAGCTACCTGGGTTTCCGGCTCACCGACGACACCCCGGCCGCGCAGACGCGGGTGATCGCCGAGGTCCGGGCCTACCTGACCGCCCAGACCGGGGCGGACCCGATCACGGCGCTTCCCGCCACCCGGGCGGCCGGCCAGTGGCCGGGCAAGGCCGCGTTCGGCCACATCATGGCGCTGCTGTACATCATCACGATCCTGGCCTTCCTTTCCGCCCTGTTCCTCATCGCCGCCACGATGAACACGCTCATCGCCGAGCAGGCCCGTGAGATCGCGATACTCAAGACGCTCGGCGGCCGGCGCCGGCAGATCGGCGGCATCATCCTGCGCACGGCGGGCATGCTCGGCGCGGCGGCGGCGGTGGCCGGCACGATCGTCGGCATCGGCCTGGCCTACCTGCTGACGCAGTACTTCGCCGAGAAGTTCGTCGACGTTTCCTTCGGCTTCGGGATCGCCGTCGCAGTGGTGGTGGCCAGCCTGCTGCTGGGCCCCGCGCTGGCCGTGGCCGCGTCTGTGCCCGGCCTGCGCCGCGCGCTGCGCAGGCCGGTGGCGCAGACCCTCGCCGACCAGGGCACCAGCGGCTACGGAGCCGGCCGGCTGGACCGCCTGGCCGCACACGGCGGGCCCCTGTCCGCGACCTGGGTGCCGGGCAGCGTGCGCCTGGGCGTCCGCAACGCCCTGCGCCAGAAGCGGCGCAGCGTGGCCGCGATCGCGCAGGTCGCGGTGGCGGCCGGGCTGGCCATCTCGTTCCTGGCTCTCGGCCAGTCGATCACCGCCGTGATCAGCCAGACCATCGGCGAGCTGCGGTTCAGCTTCGGCGTGGGGATGGCACCGACCAGCGGGGCACGGCCGTTCGGCCCTCAGGCGCTGGCCATCGTCGCTTCGACACCCGGCGTCACCGGGGCCCAGCCCGTCGAGACCAGTTCTGTGCTGTACAACGGCCAGACCTACCCGGCATGGGGCCTGGGCCAGCATCCGCTCTACTCCTTCCGGCTGAGCGCCGGCCGCTGGTTCACCGCCGCGCAGACCGCCGCCGACGCCCGTCCGGCGGTCACGCCGGTGGTGCTCGGGCCCGCCGTGGCCCGGGCGACCGGGGCCAGGATCGGGCAGATCCTCACCCTGACCCTGGCCGCGGGACCGACCAGGGTCCGCGTCATCGGGACCGACACCGGCCAGACCAACAGCGGCGGCACGGTCTATTTCCCGCTGGCCGCGCTGGAGCGCCTGGACGGCGGGCCGGGGACCGCGGACTCGATCTGGGTCAGCACCGCCAGCTCCGCGCATGCGGCGGTCGACCGGGCGACCGCCGCCGCGGCGGCCCGCCTGGCCGCCGCGGGGTACGCGGTCGGCACCACGGAGATCTACGTCACCGAGGCGCAGATCACCGCGAGCGAGAAGTCGATCCTGGCCATCGTCGAGATCCTCGGCCTCCTGGTCGTGGCGATCATGCTCATGGGCCTGGTCAGCGCGCTCACCATGGGCGTCATCGAGCGCACAAGGGAGGTCGGGATCCTGCGCTGCCTCGGGGCCCGGGCCCGGCACATCCGGCGGACGTTCGGCGCCGAGGCGGTGGCCCTGGCCGTGGTCGGCTGGGCCTTCGGTGTCCTGGTCGGCTGGCTGATCTACGAGGGGCTGCTCGCGCTCCTGCTGCATAACGCCGCGGTCAGCCTGCCGCAGGAATTCCCGCCGGTCATCCCGCTGATCACGCTGGCCGGCCTGATCGTGCTCACGCTTCTGGCGATCCGCGGGCCGCTGCGCCGGGCCACCCGGATCCAGCCCGGCCCGGCGCTGCGGTACCAGTGAGCCGCGGCTCAGGGGCGGCCCAGGCCGACGTAGTTCTCGGCCAGCGACGCCGAGGCCGCCTCGGAGCTGCACACGTAGTCCAGGTACGACTGCTGCAGCCGCCGGTCGTAGGCGTCGTAGTGGTCGAACGAATGCAGCAGCGTGGTCATCCACCAGGAGAAGTGCTGGGCCCGCCAGACCCGGCGCAGGCACGCCCGCGAGTACCCGTCCAGCGGCGCCGCGTCCCCGGAGGAGTACCAGGCCGTCATGGCATCGGTCAGCACGGTCACGTCGAACGCGGCCAGGTTCAGGCCCTTGGCGCCGGTCGGCGGCACGATGTGGGCCGCGTCGCCGGCCAGGAACAGCCGCCCGTACTGCATCGGCTCGGCCACGAAGCTGCGCATCGCGGTGATGCCCTTCTCCACCACCGGCCCGGTGGCCAGGCTCCATCCGGGCACGGTCTCCAGCCGGGCCGCGAGCTCGGCCCAGATGCGATCGTCCGGCCAGGCCGCGATGTCCTCGTCCGGCGCCACCTGCAGGTAGAACCGGCTCAGCGTCGGGCTGCGCATGCTGTGCAAGGCGAAGCCCCGGTCGTTGCTGGCATAGATAAGCTCCTCCGACGAGGGCGCCACCGCGGCCAGCACCCCCAGCCAGCCGAACGGGTACTCCTTGTCGAAGAACTGCAGTACCCCGGCCGGGATCGCGTCCCGGCAGATCCCGTGGAAGCCGTCGCAGCCCGCGATGAAGTCCGCGTCGAGGACCTGGCGCTCGCCGTGAACGGTGAAGGACACCCGGGGCACGGGGCCGTCAAACCCCTCGGGCGTCACGTCGGCCACCTCGAACAGGATCCGCCCGCCCGCGGCCAGCCGCGCCGCGATCAGGTCCTTCACCACCTCCTGCTGGCCGTACACGGTGATGGCCCGCCCGGGCACCAGCTTCTCGAACGCGATCCGGTGGCCCTGGCCGCCGAACCGCAGTTCTATGCCGTGATGGACCAGGCCCTCGCGCAGCATCCGCTCGCCGACGCCGGAGCTGACCAGCGTGTCCACCGTGCCCTGCTCGAGCACCCCGGCGCGGACTCGGTGCTCGACGTACTCGCGGCTGCGCGCCTCGAGCACCACGGACTCGATGCCGCGCAGGTGAAGCAGGTGGGAAAGCAGCAGCCCGGCCGGCCCGGCGCCGATGATCGCGACCTGAGTACGCATTGCATGGTTCCTTCCGCGATGGCCTCGTCCACGCCAAGGCGCCGCCGATTGAGCCGATTGAGAGGATAGGCCCGCCGCGGACCGAACGGGAGTGCGCATCGCGCCCATTCCACCGTGGCGAAGCCCAACCGGAAACCCCTGGTCCGGCCGGGGTCCGCCTGGGTAGACTCCTCATATGTCTGAGGACTCGACCGCCGGGCGGCATGTCGCGCCCGGGTTCCCGCGATGCCGCTGACGTCGCTGCGTCGCAGCCCGCTGGTCGAACTGGCCGTGAGCCAGCTTCGCGAGCAGGTGCTGTCCGGGCAATGGCCGGTGGGCGGCCGCCTGCCGGCCGAGACCGAGCTGGCCCAGCAACTGGAGGTGGGACGCTCCACCGTGCGCGAGGCCATCCGGGCCCTCGTCCACGCCGGGCTGCTGGAGACCAGGCAGGGGTCGGGCACCTTCGTCCGCTCCGTCACGCCGGGCGCGGACTGGGAGCCCAGGCTGCGCCGGGCCGCCGTGCTGGAGGCCTACGAGGTGCGCCAGGCGCTCGAGGTGCAAGCCGCCCGGCTCGCTGCCGAGCGGCGCACGGACGCGGACATCGCCTCGATACGAGGATGTTTCGCTGGGCGCGAGCGCGCGCGGGCCCGGGCCAAAGACTCCGCCTTCATCGAGGCGGACCTGGCCTTCCACCGCTGCGTGGTCGCGGCTGCGCACAACGCCTTGCTGGCCGAGATGTTCGACTCCTTCGCAGCCGTGCTCCGCGAGGCGCTGGCCGCGATCGTGTCCGACAGCGGCCTCGACGATGTCGGCGCCGACCCGGCCCACGAACGGCTGGCCGCGGCCATCGAGGCTGGCGACCCGGCTGCGGCCGAGCGCGCCGCCCGCGATCAGCTTGACCCCACGGCCGCGGCCCTGCACGCCCTGATCCATCGCTGAGAGTGAGCCCATGACTCGCCCGTTCCCGCTGGACCGGCCAATTCATCAGACATCTGCTTTGCCCCCTCGCACCCCGCGAGCCGGGAGCCGCCCGATCCTCGCCCTGCTGGCCGCCACCCACGCGGTCGACGACCTGTACCAGGGGGCCGTGCCCGC
>JASHUI010000641.1:0-3684 GCA_030040095.1 Streptosporangiaceae bacterium
GGCTGATCTTCACCTGCTGCCACCCGGCGCTGGCGATGGAGACCCGCGTGGCGCTGACGCTGCGCATGGTCGGCGGTCTGACCGTGCCCGAGATCGCCCGTGCCTTCCTGGTGCAGGAGACCACCATGGAGAAGCGGATCACCCGCGCGAAGGCCAAGATCAAGGCGGCGCGCATCCCTTACCGGATGCCGTCCGCGGAGGATCTCCCGGCACGCGCCTCTGGCGTACTCGCCGTCCTCTTCCTCGTCTTCAACGAGGGCTACCTGGCGACCGGCCCCGACACCGATCCAGTACGTCAGGACCTGACCGCCGAGGCGATCCGGCTTACTCGCCTGATCCGTGTCCTCATGCCGGACGACGGTGAGGTGGCCGGGCTGCTAGCGCTGATGCTCCTCACCGAGGCCCGCCGCACCGCCCGGGTTACGGGCACTGGCGAACTGGTCACCCTCGACGAGCAGGACCGTGCGACCTGGGACGGGGCGCTGATTGCCGAGGGTCACCGGCTGGTGCGCGAGCGCCTGGCCGCCGGGGTGGCTCCGGGGCGCTACCAGATCCTCGCAGCGATCAGCGCCGTGCACACCTCCGCCCGCGACGCACGCGACACCGACTGGTCGCAGGTCGTCACCCTCTACGATCAGCTCGCCCACCTCGATCCCTCGCCGATCATCGCCCTCAACCGCGCCATCGCGGTCGCCGAGCTTGACGGCCCGGAGGTGGCACTGGCGGCCGTCGATCGTCTTGAGCACAGGTTGGCGGGCTATCACGCCTACCATGCGACCCGAGCCGACCTGCTGCGCCGGCTGGGCCGCGGTCAGCAGTCGTACGCGGCGTACGACAAAGCCATCCAGCTGGCCGGGAACTCCGCCGAAACCGCCTATCTGACACGCCGCCGCGACCAGTTGGGGTAAGCGACGTCAGCTCGAGCCCGGCAGCAGCACCTGGGCGGTCGGCTACTCCTGCCTTTCGGCCTGTGCCGCATCGACCGAGGAGGACTAGGCGCTCATCCTGCGCTGGCGGCTCCGCAAACTCGCCCAGAGCGGACTTTGGGTGTCTAGCCAGGGACCTTCGCCCGTGGGCCGGGGGGGCACGGCGAGATCGAGTGGGCTTGGACAGCGGATGCCGCCCGACCAGAATCGCAGGAGGACCGGATGCCAGCAATCACACACAGCGCGCCAGATTCGAAATCCCGGCATGGCGGAGCTTGGATCCTGGGCGAGCCTTTGCTCAACAAGGACGCCGCGTTCACCGATCGCGAACGCGCGGCGCTTGGCCTGCGCGGCCTGCTGCCTTGGCGCTGCGCCACGATCGAGCAGCAGGTTGCCCTGGAACTGGAGCACTTGCGCTCTAAATCGACCGACCTGGAGAAGTACATCGGCCTCGAGGCGCTGCAGGACCGGAACGAGACGCTCTTCCACCGGCTGCTGACAGACCATCTCGAAGAACTCGCACCGATCGTCTACACGCCGACCGTGGGCGAGGCGTGTCGCCGGTTCAGCCACATCGTGCGCCGGCCGCGCGGCCTGTGGATCACGCCCGAGGATATCGACCGGATTCCCGAATTGCTGCGCAACACCGGCAGGCACGGGGTCCGGCTCATCGTCGCCACCGACAACGAACGGATCCTTGGCCTCGGCGATCAGGGCGCGGGCGGGATGGGTATCCCGGTCGGCAAGCTGGCGCTCTATTGCGCCGCCGCGGGCGTGCACCCAGCACTGACCCTGCCGGTGTCGCTGGATTGCGGCACCGACAACCAGGGCCTGCTCGATGACCCGCTGTACCTCGGCTACCCCCGGCCTCGGCTGCACGGACCCCGCTACGACGCGTTCATCGAGGCCTTCGTCCGTGCAGTCAGGCAGGTCTATCCCGACGCCATCTTGCAGTGGGAGGACTTCAAGCAGCACAACGCGCTTCGGCTGCTCGACCGCTACCGGCACCGGATTGCCTGTTTCAACGACGACATCCAAGGCACTGCTGCGGTCGTTGCCGGCGGGATCCTGGCCGCGCTGCAGCATCGTGGCGAACGGCTCTCCAGCCAGCGGCTAGTCCTGCTCGGGGCCGGCGCGGCCGGGATCGGGATCGCCCGGCTAGCCGAGTCGATCATGCGCGCGGAGGGCGCCACGCCCGCCGAGATCCGACGTGCCCTGCTCATGCTCGACTCGCATGGGCTGATCTACGAGGGCCGCGGCCAGATGGAGGAGGACAAGCGGCCATTCGCACTACCCGCCGGCGAAGCCGTGCGGCTCGGCCTCGGGCCCGCGCAGGCCGACCTGACGGCTGTCGTGCGGCAGTTCGCGCCCACGATCCTCATCGGCACCACCGGCAGGCCCGGCGCGTTCACCCAGGCAGCGCTCGGCGACATGGCAGCGCGCACAGCAGCACCCATCGTCATGCCGCTGTCTAACCCGACCGCAAACGCCGAGGCCACCCCGGCGGACGTGCTGCGCTGGACCGAGGGCAGGGCTCTGGTTGCGACCGGCAGCCCGTTCGCGCCAGTGCGCAACGGCGCGGTGGTCCGTCAGATCGGGCAGGCGAACAACATGTTCATCTTCCCAGGGGTCGGGCTGGCCGCTATCGCATCGCGGGCTGTGGAGATCACAGACGAGATGTTCCGTGCCGCAGCCACCACGCTGGCCAGCCTGGTGCCTGCCGACCGGATCGCCCAAGGCGCGCTCTACCCGCCGATCGCGGACCTGCGTCAGGTATCACGCGCAGTCGCCATAGCGGTCGCGACGCAAGCCAGGCAGAGCGGCGTGGCGCGCCTGGCCCCGGACGACGATATCGATAAAGCCGTGGACGCGGCGATGTGGTTTCCCAGCTACCCAGACGTCCTTGACGGCTCGGGAGCGGGCAACATGCCCAGTGAACGCGACAGCAAGTCACCGCTCCGCCTTTCCTGACCGGCCGCACCCTGTGCGGACGCTCGGTCCCTAGCCCGGGCAGGAAGTCCCGGCACCGCCAGCGGCAGCATCACTGGCACACCGAAGAGCAGCGACTATCTGGATCGTCTCCTGGCGATGGGCCTCCGATTGGCGTTGCTGGCCTCAGGCAGTTGTGGCGGTCCTGCGGTGAAGTTCGGCGTCGACGTTGTTGTTGTGTGCCTTTCGTCTATGGCGCTGGTGACCGGTGAACGGGGATTGACACGGCTCTGTGAGGGACTTCATCCTTGGGGTGGTTATCCCGGTTGGGCTCAGGCCGGCCGGGTTTCGGATGCGGGCCGGTGAAGGGCGGCAGTTCCGGCGTGTCCTGACGGGGGGAGTTGATGGTGATGGTGGCTGAGGCCTGGCAGCTGAGGGGTATGGCCGCGCGCCGGCGTAAGTGCCGGTAGTGATGGCGCCGTCTTCGGGCCCGGCCGGATCCGGCTCTGGTGATGCTGACCGGCCCGGGCAGCCGGAGGTGCCCGGCCCTCCCGCTGGCGCAGGTGAGCAGGCCGCGGATGCCTCGGGCCGGTACCCGGTCACCCGGTCGTGGTCTGCTGACCCGTTGACCCCGCCGCAGCCGCCGACCGAGGTGGCCTCGCCGTTTCTGCCGGCCCAGGCCGGCGGGCGCGGCCCGGGTGCGCCTGTGACTCCTTCTGAGGGCCGGTCCGGGGCGGCTGGCGGGCAGACGGTGAGCGCGGGCGGGCCGGCGGGGGTCTTGCGGCAGGGTCCGGGGGTTCCGGTGTCTTCGTCGGCGGGCCGGGCCGAC
>JASHUI010000642.1:0-4187 GCA_030040095.1 Streptosporangiaceae bacterium
CCCGGACCGCTAGACGAGGACCGCCCCGGCGACCAGCGCCGCGGCGCCCGCGCCCAGGGCCACCCAGCGGACGTCACGCGGCACCCAGCGGCCGGGCTGCTCGTTCAGCTTCGTCGCGATCACGTCGGCGACGTCGTCAAAGGCCATCTGGGGCAGCTGGGCCCGGTGCGGCCGCAGGTAGATCATCTCGCCGTCGCGCAGGCCCGCCTGGATCGGGGTCATGGCGGGCGAGAACGGCTCCTGGCCCAGTCGCTGCAGCACCCACCCGCCCTTCTCCCCGACCACGTCCGGGCCGTCCAGGCCCGCGTACCTGGCCACGGCCGGGAAGAGATCGGCGAACGACACGTAGCCGGGGAGCGCGATGTCGACGCGCCGGGACGGCCCTACCACCGTGATCCGGCACAGGTCGCTTCCGCCTGCCGTCATCTGCCTACCTCGCAACCTGAGTTGATCAGCGCTACCGGCGCACGCGGACGCCCAAAGGGACGGCCTTCGCGCGCGCCGCCCGGCCGTGCTCCGGAGCCGGCCGCCATTGAGCGCATCGCCCGCTAAGGCGGAAATGCGGCCGTAGAATGATAACTCCCCTCAGCGCGGACCAACCGCTCCAATCTGCCGCGCCATGGCCAGCAGCGGCCGGAGAAAGGCTGCCCCGTGAGCACCGTCATCGTCCGTCGCGCCGAGCGGCATGACCCGCCCGAGCTGCCGAGCGGCGAGATCCTGCTCGAGTCGCCGCCGGAGATCCCCGAGGTGACGGCGGACAACTTCCAGCAGACGCTGATGTACCTGCCGATGCTGGCCATGATGGTCGGGATGGGCACCATGTTCGCCGGCCAGAGCTCGAGCCCGATCATTTACGTGGGCGGCGGCGCCATGGCCCTGGGCATGGGCGGCATGATGATCGGCCAGATCGGCCGCGGCAAAGGCGAGCGCAAGAACAAGCTGAATGGCCTGCGCCGCGACTACCTGCGCTACCTGGGCCAGGTCCGGCGCAAGGTGCGCCAGGTGGCCAGCGCGCAGCGGGAGGCGCTCGAGTGGGTCAGCCCCGACCCGCGCGCGCTCCCGTCCCTCCTCATCGACCCCGAGCTGCGGCGGGTCTGGGAGCGGCGGGCGTCGAGCGACGACTTCGCCAAGGTCCGCATCGGCACCGGGACGCACCGGCTGGCGGTCCGGCTGGTGCCGCCGGAGACCAAGCCGGTCGAGGATCTCGACCCGCTCTGCGCGGGCGCGCTGCGGCGGTTCATCCGGGCCCACGGCAGCGTTCCCCAGCTGCCGGTCGGCATCGCCCTGCGCTCGTTCGCGCGCATCGCCCCCGGGGGCGAGCCCGAGGCCGCCTACGGCATGCTCCGGGCGATGATCGCGCAGCTAGCGGTGTTCCACTCTCCCGATGACGTCCGGATCTGCGTGTGCGCCTCGCGGGACCGGATGCAGTGGTGGCAGTGGATCAAGTGGCTGCCGCACAACATGCACCCGACGGAGATCGACGCGGCGGGCCCGGTTCGCCTGATGGCTCCCAGCCTGCCGCAGCTCGAGGCGATGATCGCGACCGAGCTCGCCAGCCGCCCCCCGTTCTCGGCGGGCCGGTCGGCGACGCTGCCGTTTCACGTGGTGATCATGGACGGCGGCGAGGGGATCCTGGACTCCCGGCTGGGCACCGACGGCATCGAGGGGGCCGTGCTCATCGACCTGACCCCGGCCTCGGCCTCGGCGCCAGGCACGGCGTCCGCGCCCGCGCTGCGCCTGAGCGTGAGCGCCCGCGGCACCGACATGCTCACCAGGGACCGGACGGGCGCCGAGGTGCGCTCGTCGATCGGCCGCCCGGACGTCATGTCGCTGGCCGAGGCCGACGCGTTCGCCCGCCAGATGGCGCCGCTGCGGCCCGGGATCGGCGCCCGCCCCGACGACCCGCTGGCCGCCGACACCACGCTGACCTCGCTGCTGGGCATCGCCAGTCCGCTCGGGCTGGACGTCACCGCGCTGTGGCGGCCGCGGCCGCCCCGCGGCAGGCTCCGGGTGCCGATCGGCAGCGACGCCGACGGTGCCCCGGTCGACCTGGACATCAAGGAGTCGGCCCAGGGCGGCATGGGCCCGCATGGCCTGGTCATCGGCGCGACCGGGTCGGGCAAGTCGGAGCTGCTCCGGACGCTGGTGCTGGGCCTGGCCCTGACCCATCCCTCGCAGATGCTCAACTTCGTCCTGGTGGACTTCAAGGGCGGCGCGACCTTCCTCGGCCTGGAACGGCTGAGCCATGTGTCCGCCGTGATCACCAACCTGGCCGACGAGCTCCCGCTGGTGGACAGGATGCGCGACGCGCTGAACGGCGAGCTGGTCCGCAGGCAGGAACTGCTGCGCGCGGCGGGGAACTACGCCTCGCTGCGCGACTACACCAGGGCGCGCGAGGAGGGAGCCGACCTGCCGCCGGTGCCGACCCTGTTCGTGGTCATCGACGAGTTCTCCGAGCTGCTCTCGGCCAGGCCGGAATTCATCGACCTGTTCGTCATGATCGGCCGGCTGGGCCGGTCGCTCGGCGTGCATCTGCTGCTCGCCTCGCAGCGCCTGGAGGAAGGCAAGCTGCGCGGCCTGGATACCCACCTGTCCTACCGGATCGGCCTGCGCACGTTCTCCGCGTCGGAATCGCGGGTCGTGCTCGGCGTGCCCGACGCCTACGAGCTGCCGTCCCAGCCGGGCAACGGCTACCTCAAGTTCGACACCGGCGGCATGACCAGGTTCAAGGCGGCGTACGTCTCGGGGCCGGCGGTCCCGGGCCAGACCCGCGCCTCGCAGCGCCGGGTCAAGCCGGTGATCGTGCCGTTCGGCCCCGGCTACATCAGGCCCGAGGTGATCGACGAGAAGCCGCGGCCAGAGGACCAGCACACCGACCCGGGCGAGAGCCTGCTCGGCGTGGTGGTCGGCCAACTGGCCGGCCGCGGGGCGGCCGCGCACCAGATCTGGCTGCCGCCGCTGGACGTGCCGCCCACCCTGGACGAGCTGCTGCCTCCGCTGGGGATCACCGCCCGGTACGGGTTCTCGGTGGAGAGCCAGGACTGGCGGGGCAGGCTCCGCGCCGTCGCCGGCATCGTGGACCGGCCGTTCGATCAGCGCCGGGACCCGCTGTGGGTCGACCTGTCCGGGGCCGCGGGCCACGCCGCGGTGGTGGGCGCGCCGCAGAGCGGCAAGTCCACGATGATGCGGGCCCTGATCAGCTCGCTGGCGCTGCTGCACACGCCGCGAGAGATCCAGTTCTACTGCCTGGACTTCGGCGGCGGGTCGCTGACCGGGCTGGGCGGCCTGCCGCACGTCGGGGGGATCGCCAGCCGGCTGGACGCCACCAGCGTCCGCCGCACGGTGGCCGAGGTCCAGGGCGTGCTCACCCGCCGCGAGCGGGAGTTCGCCGAGCAGAAGATCGAGTCGATGTCCGCCTACCGCCGGATGCGGGCCAGCGGCGAGATCGCGGGGGACGGGTACGGGGACGTGTTCCTGGTCGTGGACGGCTGGCTCACCCTGCGCCAGGACTACGAGCAACTGGAGGCCGAGGTCACCGCGATCGCGGCCCGGGGCCTCGGCTACGGGGTGCACGTGCTGGCCGCCACCGGCAAATGGTCGGAGTTCCGGCCCGCGATCCGCGACCTGTTCGGCACCCGGCTGGAGCTGCGGCTGGGCGACCCGTACGAGTCGGAGGTGGACCGCAGGCTGGCGGCCAACGTGCCAGAGTCCGCGCCCGGCCGTGGCATCACCCGGGAAGGGCTGCACTTCCTGACCGCGTTGCCGCGCATCGACTCGCAGCCCGACGCGGACAGCCTGCCCGACGGGATGCGCAAGATGGTGGAGACGCTGGCCGTCGCGTGGCAGGCAGAGCCGGCGCCGCGAGTCCGGCTGCTCCCGGACGTCCTGCCGGTCAGCGCGCTGCCGGGCGCGGCGCAGGCCGGCCAGAAGATCCCGTTCGGCATCGACGAGAGCACGCTGTCGCCGGTGCTGCTCGACTTCGGCGCCGACCCCCACCTCCTGGTGTTCGGCGACACCGAGTGCGGCAAGTCGAACCTGCTGCGGCTGGTCGCGGAGAGCGTGGTCGGCCGCTACACGCCCGACGAGGCCCGGCTGATCTTCATCGATTACCGCCGGTCGCTGCTGGACAGCGCGGACACCGAGCATTGCATCGGCTACGCCGCATCGTCGGCCGCGGCGGCCCCGCT
>JASHUI010000068.1:0-5897 GCA_030040095.1 Streptosporangiaceae bacterium
CCAGCGCCTTGCCGAGCGCCTGGCCGTCCTCGACCACATGACCGATCAGGCCGATGGCCAGTGCCTCTTCCGCGGTGATGTGCCGGCCGGTGAGCAAGATGTCGGCGGCGACCGTGTACGGGATCTGCCGGACAAGCCGCACCGCCGAGCCGCCCAGCGGGAACAGGCCCCACCTGGCCTCGGAGACCCCGAACCTCGCGCTACGGCCCGCCACCCGGATGTCGGTGGCCTGCAGGATCTCGGTGCCGCCGGCGATGGCGGGCCCCTCGACCGCGGCGATCAGCGGCTTGGCCAGCCGGCGTCCCTTGAGCAGCGGCTCGATGACCGAGAGGTCAAGCTCACCGTCCCGGAACGCATCGCCGGGATGGGAACTGGTCATCGCCTTCAGGTCGGCGCCCGCGCAGAACGCGCCCCCGGCCCCCGTCAGCACGCAGACCCGGATGCCGGGGTCGCCGTCGACCTGGTCCCAGGCCTGGCGCATCAGGGCCATCATCGGGCCGCTGAGGGCGTTGCGCACCTCGGGGCGGTTCATGGTCACGATCAGCACGTGATCCCGCCGCTCGGTCAGCAGGTGCGGCGGCCCGGAGCCGTCGGGCGGGGGCTCGGCGGGCATGGTGACAATCCCCTCACAGAAGCCTGGCACGGGTTGCTGGAAACGATAACACGTTCTACTTTCGTTCCCATGGCCCTGAATCTCGCCGATCTCTTCGAGCACGCGGCCGATGCCTTCGGCGATCGCACCGCGGTGGCGTGCGGCGATACCCAGGTGACCTACCGCGAGCTTGATGAGCGGGCGAACCGGCTCGCGCACCACCTGGCCGGGCTCGGGATGGGCCCCGGGGACCATGTCGGGCTGTACGCGCGCAACTCCATTCCGGCGCTGGAGACGCTGCTCGCCGCGTGCAAGATCCGGGCCGGCGCGGTCAACATCAACTACCGGTACACCGAGAACGAGCTGCGGTACATGTTCTCGGACTCCGACCTGGTCGCGCTGGTCCACGACCGGGAGTTCGCGCCTCGGGTCGCGGTCGCGGCCGCGGACGCACCCAAGCTGCGCGGGACCGTGGTCATCGACGACGGCGGCCAGGCCGGGCCGGCCGACGGCGTGGACTACGAGGCCGCCCTGGCGGCCGCGTCGCCGGAGCGCGACTTCCCGGCGCGCAGCGGCGACGACGTCTACATCCTGTACACGGGCGGGACGACCGGGTACCCCAAGGGGGTCATGTGGCGCCACGAGGACATCTGGCGCACCCTCTGCGGGGGCATCGACTTCACCACCGCGGTCCCGCTGGCCGACGAGTGGGAGCAGTCCCGCCGCGGCCTGGAGGGCCCCGGCCTGGTCCGGCTCTGCGTGGCACCGCTGATCCACGGCCAGGCGCAGGTCGCGTCGCTGATGGGCCTGTTCGCCGGGGACATGATCGTGATGCTGCCGCGGTTCGATCCGCACGAGATCTGGCGCGCGGTCGAGCGCTACAAGATCAACCTCATCGCGATCGTCGGCGACGCGATGGCCCGGCCGCTGATCGAGGCCTACCGCGAGGGAGGTTACGACGCCTCGTCGCTGGTCGCGTTCTCGTCCACCGCCGCGCTGTTCTCGCCCGTGGTCAAGCAAGCCTGCGCCGAGGCGCTGCCCAACGTGGTCATCACCGAGGCGATCGGGTCGACCGAGACCGGGTTCACCGGCCTCGCGTTCGTCAGCGCCGGCGCGCCGCAGCACGGCGGGCCGACCGTCACCCCCGGCCCTGACGTGATCGTGCTGGACGACGAGGGCCGCCCGGCGGGCCCGGGGCAGGTGGGCCGGCTGGCCAGGGGCGGGCACGTCCCGCTCGGCTACTACAACGACCCGGTGAAGACCGCCGCGCTGTTCGCCGAGGTGGACGGGAGGCGGTACACGGTGCCCGGAGACCTGGCCCGGGTGGAGGCCGACGGCACCATCACCCTGCTCGGCCGGGGCAACACCTGCGTGAACACCGGTGGCGAGAAGGTCTTCCCCGAGGAGGTGGAGGGCGCGCTCAAGTCGCACCCCGACGTGTTCGACGCGCTGGTCATCGGCGTGCCGGACGACCGCCTCGGGCAGCGGGTCGCGGCCGTGGTGCAGCCGCGGGAGGGTCGCGTCGTGGACCTCGCCGCGCTCGAGGCCCACCTGCGCGGCCAGGTCGCCGGCTACAAGGTGCCGCGCAGCGTCTGGCTGGTCGACTCGATCGGGCGGACGCCGAGCGGCAAGCCCGACTACACCTGGGCGCGCAGGCACGTGGCGGACCGCCCGCCGGACGGCTGAGGAGGCACCGTGCGGACGCCGCTGTGCGCGCTGCTCGGCATCGAGCACCCGATCGTCGGCTTCACGCCGTCGGAGCACGTGGCCGCGGCGATCAGCCGGGCCGGCGGACTTGGCGTGCTGGGCTGCGTCCGGTTCAACGACGCGGAGGAACTCGACGCCGTCCTCGGCTGGATGGACGCGAACACCGGGGGACGCCCGTACGGCGTCGACGTGGTCATGCCCGCGCGGATACCCGCCGAGGGCGCCGCGGCGGACCTGGGCCGGCTGATCCCGCCGGGGCACCGGGACTTCGTGGAGCAGACGCTGGTCAAGCTCGGCGTGCCGCCGCTTCCGGCCGGGTCGCAGGCCGGGGACGGCGTGCTGGGCTGGCTGCACTCGGTGGCCAGGCAGCACGTGGAGGTGGCCCTGGCCCACCCGGCGCGGCTGATCGCCAACGCGCTCGGCCCGCCGCCGCCCGACGTGATCTCGCGCGCCCACGACCGCGGGATGCGGGTGGCGGCCCTGGCGGGCAAGGCGGAACACGCCCGCAGCCACGTCGCCAGCGGCGTGGACATCGTCGTGGCCCAGGGGTACGAGGCGGGCGGCCACACCGGCGAGATCGCGAGCATGGTGCTGATCCCTGAGATCGCCGATGCGGTCGGCGACCAGGTGCCGGTGCTCGCCGCGGGCGGGATCGGCTGCGGCCGTCAGATCGCGGCCGCTCTCGCGCTCGGCGCCGTAGGCGTGTGGATGGGCTCGGCCTGGCTCACCACCGAGGAGTACACGTTCGGCTCGGCCATGCCCGCGCTCCGCGAGGCGCTGCTCGCGGCCACCTCGTCGGACACGGTGCGCTCCCGGATCTACAGCGGCAAGCCGGCCCGGCTGCTCAAGAATCGCTGGACGCGGGCCTGGTCGGAGCCGGGCGCGCCCGACCCGCTCCCGATGCCGTTGCAGAACCTGCTGGTCAGTGAGGCGCATCAGCGCCTGATGCGGTCCGGCCAGCCGGACGTGGTGCCGATGCCGGTGGGCCAGATCGTCGGCCGCATGAACGAGGTCCGCCCGGTGGCCGACCTCGTCGCCGCGCTCGTCCGCGAGGCCGACGAGACCCTCGCCCGCCTGAACGCCCTCCGCTAGCGTCCGGCCGGTGCCGGGGCCGCCGTGCGCCATACTTCTGGCATGGCCGATCGAAACGTGCTGGGCGGCGAGCTGGAACCCTGCGGCACCGACCCGGTCACCGGGTTCTACCGGGACGGCTGCTGCAACACCGGTCCCGAGGACATCGGCAGCCACACGGTCTGCGCGGTGGTGACCGCCGAGTTCCTCGAGCACCAGCTGCAGATCGGCAACGACCTGATCACCCCGGCGCCGCACTTCCACTTCCCTGGCCTGGTGCCGGGCGATCGCTGGTGCGTCACCGCGGCCAACTGGCTGCGCGCGCACCACGAGGGCGTCGCGGCCTACGTGGTGCTGGCCTCCACCCACGAGCGGGCGCTGGAGATCGTTCCGATGGCCGCGCTTCGCGAGCACGCGATCGACGTCCCGCCGACCCCAGAAGCCCTCGGAGATTGAACGCCACGCCTCGGGGCGGGTCATCGCGCCATAGGATGAGGCGCCACCAGGGCCGCGCTAGGAGGTACCCATGCCATCTCGTGTCGAGTCGGTGCCGACGCCCGACGGATCGTTCGATCTCAGCGTGTGGTTGCCGGAGACCGGCCGGGGCCCTGGCCTGCTGCTGATCCAGGAGATCTTCGGCGTCAGCGACTACATCCGGGCGGTGGCCGAGGACCTGGCCGAGCTGGGCTACGTGGTCGGGGCGCCGGACCTGTTCTGGCGGCTCGAGCCCGGCTACGAGGCGGCGCACGACCCGGAGGGCCTGGCCAGTTCGCTGCAGATGGTCTCCAGGTTCGACGTCGGGCAGGGAGTGGCCGACGCGGCCGTCGCGCTGGACCACCTGGCCGCGCTGCCCGAGGTGGAGGGGGGCATCGGCGTCATCGGGTTCTGCCTCGGCGGGACGATCGCGTACTTCCTGGCCGCGCAGGCCGAGCCCGATGCCGTGGTCTCGTTCTACGGCTCGGGCATCGCGGACAACCTCGACGCGCTGGACGCGATCTCCAGCCCGCTGCAGTTCCACTTCGGCGGCAGCGATTCGTACATCCCGCGCGATCAGGTGGCCCGGGTGGAGCAGGCCGCGGCCGGGAAGAGCAACGTCGAGACGCACGTTGAAGAAGATGCCGGGCACGCCTTCCACAACCGGAAGTCGGACATGTTCCACATGCCCGAGGCCGCGGGCCGGGCCTGGCAGCGCACCGAGGAGTTCCTGCGCCGCCACCTCCCCACCCGGCAGCCGGCCACGCCAGGTTCCTGAGCCCGAGCTCGGGATCTGGCCGGACGCCGGCCGCCGCAGACAACGCTGACGGACGATGACGCTCACCGACCAGATCCCCGAGACCACCGGGACGGGCCCCGCCCCCGGCCCCGGACCCGACGAACTTTTCAACGCCTTCGAAAGCTGGGCGGAAGGCAACGGCCTCTCCCTGTACCCGCACCAGGAGGAGGCGCTGATCGAGATCGTGTCCGGCGCCAACGTGATCCTGTCCACCCCGACCGGCTCCGGCAAGAGCCTGGTGGCGGCCGGTGCGCACTTCGCCGCGCTGGCGCGCGGCGAGCGCACGTTCTACACCGCGCCGGTCAAGGCGCTGGTATCGGAGAAGTTCTTCGCCCTGTGCGAGGCGTTCGGCCCGGAGAACGTCGGCATGATGACCGGCGACGCCAGCGTCAACCCGGGCGCGCCGGTCATCTGCTGCACCGCGGAGATCCTGGCCAACATCGCGCTGCGGGACGGCGCGGCGGCCGACGTCGGCCTGGTCGTGATGGACGAGTTCCACTTCTACGCCGATCCGGACCGCGGCTGGGCCTGGCAGGTGCCGCTGATCGAGCTGACGGGGGCCCAGTTCCTGCTGATGTCGGCCACGCTCGGCGACGTCACCAGGTTCGAGCGCGACCTGACCCGGCGCACCGGCCGGCCCACGGCCGTGGTCCGCTCGGCGGAGCGCCCGGTGCCGCTGCTGTACTCCTACGTGATCACGCCGCTGCACGAGACGCTGGAGGAGCTGCTGGCCACCCGGCAGGCGCCGGTCTACATCGTGCACTTCACCCAGGCCGCGGCGATCGAGCAGGCCCAGGCGCTGATGAGCGTCAATGTCTGCACCCGCGCGGAGAAGGACGCCATCGCCGAGCTGATCGGCAACTTCCGGTTCACCGCCGGGTTCGGCAAGACCCTGTCGCGGCTGGTACGGCACGGCATCGGGGTGCATCACGCCGGCATGCTGCCCCGGTACCGGCGGCTGGTCGAGACCCTGGCCCAGGCCGGCCTGCTCAAGGTGATCTGCGGCACCGACACCCTCGGTGTCGGCATCAACGTGCCGATCCGCACGGTGCTGTTCACCGCGCTGTCCAAGTACGACGGCAGCAAGACCCGCCTGCTGCAGGCGCGTGAGTTCCACCAGATCGCCGGCCGGGCGGGCCGGGCCGGGTTCGACACCACCGGCTACGTGGTGGTCCAGGCACCCGAGCACGTGGTGGAGAACGAGCGGGCCCTGGCCAAGGCCGGGGACGACCCGAAGAAGCGGCGCCGGGTGGT
>JASHUI010000643.1:0-3089 GCA_030040095.1 Streptosporangiaceae bacterium
ATCGCGCACCGACGTAAATGGTGCCGGGCTCGTCGATCAGCGGGGCAGGGCCGGTGTCCGGGCCGGCCACGAAGGCGCCGATGCCGCTCTGCCAGATCAGGTCGGTGCACGCATCCGGAAGAACCTGCACCGGCCTGGTCGCGTCCGAAGGGATGACCGATACCCAGAGGCAATGAATCGCATTTTTGAACGCGACGTCGGGCGCTATCTCGCGGTACCCGACGGGCCAGTCCATGGTGCCAGTGTCCCACCTCGTCGGCCAGGCCTTGACTTCGGCGTTCAGCTGGGTCATGCATGAGTGATGATCAGCGCTGGACTGAAGACCGTGAAGATCTTCGCGGATGGAGCCGACCTGGAAACGATCCTCGAACTGGCCGGCCAGCCCCACATTCTCGGCTTCACCACCAACCCCACTCTAATGCGCCGTTCCGGGATCACCAGCTACGAAGACTTCGCCCACGATCTGCTCCAGCGCATCACAGACCGGCCGGTCTCGTTCGAGGTCCTCGCCGACGACCAGGGCGAAATGATCCGCCAGGCCCGGCTGATCGCATCCTGGGGAAGCAATGCCTACGTCAAGATTCCCGTCACCGACACCCGAGGCGCCGCCACGACCCTCGTCCTGCACGAATTGGCTGCCTCGGGCGTGCACCTCAACGTGACCGCGCTCATGACCATCCCGCAGGTCGAACTGGTCAGCTCAGCCCTGGCCGGTGGCACTCCGTCAATTATCTCGGTGTTCGCCGGCCGGATCGCCGACACCGGCCGGGACCCGATTCCGCTGATGAAGGCGGCGTTAGAGATAATAGCTCCGCATCCCGAAATCGAGCTGCTCTGGGCCAGCCCAAGGGAGATTCTCAACGCCCGGCAAGCGGACGACATAGGCGTGCATATAATCACTCTCACCCCTGACCTTTTAAAAAAGTTAGCCATATTCGGCCGCGATCTCGACACCCTGTCGCTCGAGACGGTCCGCATGTTCCATGCTGACGGCATCGCCGCGGGTTATAGCATAGTGCCGTCGCGGGAACGGTGATCGCGTTCTTAATTCAGGTCGCGGGCTCTCGGCGCCCCATAGTATCCTGGGCAAAGAGGTGATCGATACTATGAAAGTATTTCTGATCCGGCATGCGCAAACCGATTCCAATAAGCGTGACCGGTACATGGGTCATATCGATGAGCCCATCGCCGCCGATCAGCAGCCAATGATCGAAGCCGTGGCCGGGCGCCTGAGCCTCGAGGGCATCGAGCGAATTTACTCCAGTCCGCTGCAGAGAGCCCGGGACACCGCCGAACCGACGTCCCGGCGGCTGCGATTGCCGGTAGAGATCATGGAAGAATTCAATGAACTCAAGATGGCGCCCTCCTGGGAGGGACGTTCTAAGAATGAGATCCGCACCATGACTCCGGATGACTTCCTGGTCTGGCGGGTCGCACCGCATCTGCTCATGCTGAAGGGGCAGGAAAGACTTCACGACGTGCAAGCACGAGCATCGGTGGCCATTGTCAAGGAGGCGGAGGCCAACCCCGGCGGCATCTGTGCCGTTTTCACGCACGACGCTGTCGTTCGGCTTCTGTTGCTGCGGGCGCTGGACCTTGGCCCGGCCTTTTACCGTTGTTTCGCCGTCGCTAATTGCTCCGTTTCGTGCCTGGAGATAAATCGCACCGCCTGGAAGCTTACCCTGGTTAATGAGACCAGCTTCCTGCCGCATAAGCCACAGGCGTAAATAATCCCTGGCCGCGCCGGCCGGCGGTTCAAAGCTGGCTGATGGCCAGCCGGAACCTGTCGCCGTCAAGAGCGAGGTTCCGCAAGCTCTCGAACGGGTCCTCGCGCCGGAGCTGGCTCAGCGTGAACCCACCGGTGGCCACGGCAATGCTGCGGACTCCTGCTTGTTTCGCCGCTTTGACGTCGTAGGGCGTGTCGCCAATGTAAGCAACCGAGGAATACGGTATCGAACACTTATGCCAATCCTGGCATCTCTCTATTGCCGTCACTATCAGATCACTCTTGTCCGGCCCGTCTTCGGCGTAGCCGCCGCACGGCATCAGGAGGAAGCCGTCCAGTGCGGTTGCGGCAAGCTTGTCGCACGCGGCCTGAAAGCTATTGCCCGTGACCACCGTAGCCGGTATGTTGCGCTCCCGGGCCCATAGCAGGGCGTCCCGGGTGCCTGGTAGCGGGGCGATCGTACCGCTGAGCTCCGCGCGAATTTCATTCGCGTTCATTTGCAGAATGCGTAAGGCCGATGTCACCAGATGCTCGCTCGCTGGCCCGCCCAGGTTACTTTCCAGCAGGCTCCTGATGATTTGATGCTCGGATCTTCCGTGCGTGGCGAGGGCGTCAGCCTTATTACTCAGCGCAATGGGCAAGGCTGAAAGATGCCTTCCGAAGAAAGCCAGCGGCTCTGGGACCAGCGACGTGAGGGTTCCGTCGACATCCCAGAGGATGAGGCGCGTCTCCTTACTCGCGTCAGGGTAATTCTTGCCGCGCTCCTCAGCCATCCGGGATCTCCCGGCGGAACCTTATCGCTGGATTGATCGCGATGACGAGAACGCCAACAGCCAGCCCGAGGGCAAGCCGGCCGCCGACCTGGACGGCGGCCAGTGCCCTGTGGTGCGTGGGAATGACCAGCAGGCACTGCGCGGTCGCCGGGTCCCAGATCCGCACATCCTGGTCATCGCCGGCGCTGGCCAGCAACTCCCGCCCGGCCACACTCACCGCGCACACGCCGCTCACCGCGCCCTCATGCCCCTCCAGCACGGCCCGCTGCTCACCCGTGGCCGCATCCCACACCCGCACCATCCGGTCATCGCCGCCGCTGGCCAGCAACTCCCGCCCGGCCACGCTCACCGCGCACACGCCGCTCACCGCACCCTCATGCCCCTGAAGCACGGCCCGCTGCTCACCCGTGGCCGCATCCCACACCCGCACCATCCGGTCGCCGCCGCCGCTGGCCAGCAACTCCCGCCCGCCGACGCTGACCGCGCACACGCTGCTCACCGCACCCTGATGCCCCTCCAGCACGGCCCGCTGCTCACCCGTGGCCGCATCCCACACCCGCACCGTCTGGTCATCACTCGCGCTGGCCAGC
>JASHUI010000644.1:0-4094 GCA_030040095.1 Streptosporangiaceae bacterium
CGCCAGGGCCCAGCCCGCCCGGGCCAAACTCCCGGGCCAAACTCAGTTGGCCGCAGCGCGCCATCTGGGTAGGGTCGGGCGGTGCCCGAGCTGGAGCAACTGCATGCTGGCCATGCCCCGGCGGTCCTGGCCTTCGAGCTGGCGAACCGTGCCTACTTCGCTGCTTCGATCTCCGACCGCGGCGACGAGTTCTTCGACCAGTTCCCCGACCGGCACCGCGCCTTGCTAGCTGAGCAAGAGGCCGGCATCTGTGCCTTCTACGTGCTCGTCGCCGATGACGGCTCGGTTCTGGGCCGGTTCAACCTGTACGACCTCGACGACGGCACTGCCAAACTCGGCTACCGGGTCGCGCAGCAGGTCGCCGGCCGCGGCGTGGCGACCGAGTCTGTCCGGGAGCTATGCCGGATCGCGGCGGCGCGGCACGGGCTGCGCACACTGCGGGCGGCCACCTCCCACGACAACGCCGCGTCCCAGAAAGTGCTGGCCAAGGCCGGGTTCGTCCCGGTTGGCCCGGCCACCCCGGCCGATCTCGGCGGTAAGTCGGGCACCTGGTACCAGCGCGACCTAGCCGTCGGCTGACCCTGGCTCCCCCGAGTTCTCGACACGAAAGCACCCGTCTGCCCGGGTCGTCACCGACGAACGTCCCGGGCACCCAGGCCCGCCGTCCCTGGTCCGGACGGCGACGGCCGGCCAGCGTGGAGGCTGGCCTATGGAGGAAGCCATGAGCGGCACTGGCGACGGGATACTCGTCGGCTACGACGGATCGCCCGGCAGCAAGCAGGCGCTGATCTGGGCAGCCAGGGAAGCGCGGTGCCGGGAGACGGTGCTCACGGTCTGCCATGCCTGGACGCCAGGGTTCCTGGCCAGCGAGGCGGCCGTCCTCGACCTCGCCCGGCGAGGCAGCGAGAAGGTCATCGCGGAGGGGCTGCGCCGCGCGCAGACCCTCATGGGCGCGGCAGAGGTGCGGCCACTGCTCGCCAGCGGACCTGCCGCGGCGGCGCTATGCGAGCGCAGCCAAGCGGCCGAGATGGTAGTCGTCGGATGCCGCGGCCACGGAGGCCTCGCCGGGCTGTTGCTGGGATCGGTCAGCTGGCAGGTGGCTGCGCACGCGCGCGGCCCGGTGGTGGTGGTACGCGGCCACTGGCGGCCGGCGGCTGGCTACGTCCCGGGCCCGGTCGTGGCGGGCGCGGACGGTTCGGCGGGCTCGCTGGCCGCGCTCGATTTCGGATTCGAGGAGGCCACGCTGCGAGACGCTCCGCTGCTGGCGGTGTGCGCCCTGGGCGACGCACCGGGATGCCTGGGCGGCGACCGCGGGCTGCGGGACGATGCCGAGCGAACCATGGCCGAGCGGGAGAAGGAGCATCCCGAGGTCGCCGTGCTCCACCAGATCGCCCTTGGCGACGCGCGCGCCGCGCTGCTGACCGCCGCGCGCGACGCCCAGATGCTGGTCGTGGGGTCGCGCGGCCGGGGTGGTGTGCGCGGTATGGCGCTTGGCTCGGTCAGCGAGGCCCTGCTTCACCACGCGCCGTGCCCCGTCGCCGTCGTCCACCCGCGATGACTTCCTCCGTCACGCCCCGTCCCGGGTCGCCATCGTCCACCGCCGCCGACTCGCTCCATCACGCCCCGCTCCCCGACCCGCCGTCCACCCCGTCCCCCGTCGCCGTCATCCACCCGCCGCCCCCGCGAAACACCGTGATCAGTAGCGATTGAAAGGTTGGCCGGATGTTCAGCACACGAGTTCAGGGGAACAGCGCCGAGGAGGTCCGGGGCATCGCGGAGCTGCTGGCGGCCGCGGCTCGGGCGGAGGGAAGGCCAGCCGCAGCGTCGGTCACGTCCGGGGACGGCCGTGCCGTCTCGGTGTGCGTGATCGACGGCGCCATGCCGAGGGCCGGGGAACAGCGGCCGATAGACGCCCTGATCGTCCACGATCCGGCCGAATTGCGTCGCGCGGATGTCTTCGGCCGACTGCATTCAGAGGCCTACCTGCTCGTGAACGCGGCCTGCGGGTTCGGCGACCTCGGCGTTGCCGAACGCGTGGAGCGGTTTTGCCGCGACCGCGCGCTGATCCTGCCCGCCGCGCGCCTGGGCCCGGGTGCCCTGGATGGCCTGGTCCGCTGCGCCAGCATGGTCGGCGGGTTCGCCGCGCTGAGCCGCGTCGTCAGACTCGACAGCGTGGTCGCGGCGATCCAGGACAAGGTCCCGGCGAGCAGCGCGCGGGCCTGCGTGCAAGCCGCGGAGTCGGCTTACTGGTTCGTGCGGATCGAAAAGGAGGCGCTGGCCGCATGATCGGGCGCCGCGGCTTGCCTGGCGAATAACGGACCGAGCCGGACCAGGCCGGTCAGCGGCGGCTCGTCCACAGGGGGCCGATCAGGGACCACTCCGACGTCCAGGCGGCGAGGCGCCGGCGGTCGAGCACCACACGGCACAGCCCGTAGCAAACGAGCAGAGCGATCGCAGCACCGCAGACCGCACACGCCGCGATCACGACCGAGGCGAACAGAGAGTCCACGGCGCTCACCGGCGGCGCTGTCGGCTGCCCGGAGCTGGTCAGCCACACCGGCACGCGGGTACCGGCCGTTGCGCCAGAGATGGCGGGCACCGTATTGGTGGAGAGGATGCCCGTTCGCTCGTGACCGTCTGGAGCGCGCCAGCGGGCCGTCGCCACCCCGTCGAGCGCCACGTAGCTGTCGGACGGGCCATTCTGGGTCAGCACCGCCGTAACCTGGTGGAGGTGAGCCGCGCCTGCGCGCTGGGACTGGTAGAGATGCTCACCGAAGCTGGGTGCGGCGGCCAGCGCGGCGAGGAACAGGACGGCCAGCAGCATCACGATGACGCCTTCGGCCCGGTCGCAGGGCCGTCGCAGCGCGTTCCGCCCGATCAGCAACCGGGCCATCCGCGACAGCGCCCCGCCCGGCCGGGTGTCACCAGTCATGATCATCACCCTCCACCGCCTGCATTAACAGCTTGAATGCCGGGCAGCGCGGGCGGGCAGGGGCGAGAGCCATCAGCGGCCGGGCCCTTTGTCCCGTGACCTCAGCCCGGCGGCTTACCACTCGAGAAGCCGCCGGGCTCCTGGGCACCAGCCGAGCAACGCGCTCGGAACCTCCGCTCTTCGAGCGCACGGCGCCCTGGGCAGGCCGACCGAACAGGCCGGCGAGGCAGGTGTATCTCCGCTGGGTACCCCGAGGACTGTTCGACCGCCTTCGATCGTGGCCACAGAGAGCACCCAGGCCCGTTTCGGGCAGCACCTATGCCTGTTAACGGACAGCCGAAATATCGACAAGCCAGAACCCGCCTCGTCGAGCCCGCGATCGCGCCAGATATATGCGGACAAACTATCTATTTGGCGCCCGCCAGCCAGGCGCCCGCCGACCCGGCCAATAACGTCGATGGGCCGCCCATGCTGAAACAAGAGCAGCGTTGGGATCACCCACCCTATTGGGGGACGGGCCCGGGCCGCCTGATGTATGCGCCCGGGACGGGGACGGCCCGCCAGCACCCCGAGCGCGGACCGGAAGGCAAGCCGGGCCGACCCAGGAGCACCCCGGGCGCGGACCGGAAGGCAAGCCGGGCCGACCCAGGAGCACCCCGGACGGGGGACCGGAAGGCAAGCCGGGACGCGACGGCCTCCCAGCACCCGGACAGGGAGGGCCCGCCTCGCCCGGGCAGTGAACCCGCCAGGCGACCCTTGTCGGATGGCCCAGGTTTGCATCCACCGGGTTTGTCGGACCGCTTCTTGGCGCCTGCTCAGGCCGAACTTAGCCTAGTAGTCACAACGAGACTACTAGGGTTGAGGAGACGGTTCAGGAGACGGTCAGGAGACAGGGCGGCCGAAGGTCGCGGGAGTGATCAGGGGCCACGGGAATGATCGGTGGCCGCCGGTCAGCCTGGCGGCCGACGTCAAAGCGCCGATCCGGCACGGAACGCTCAGCAGGGACGAGATCACATGACAGCAGACGCCACCCCGGTCCGCACCACGTTGCTCATCGCCGGAGAGGAGCGGCCCGCGACCGCCACCTTCCCCGTCTACGACCCGGCCCGGACCGGAGCGGTGGTGGGCTACGCGGCCGCGGCCTCGGCGGCCGACGCCGAGG
>JASHUI010000645.1:0-3990 GCA_030040095.1 Streptosporangiaceae bacterium
GCGTGACCAACCCCAAGGTGATCGTGTTCTTCGCCGCGGTGCTGCCTCAGTTCGTCGACCGGGCCGCCGGCCACGTTCAGCTGCAGATGCTGATGCTCGGCGCGATCTTCATCGGCATCGCGGTGATCTCCGACGGCACCTGGGCGCTCGCCGCGGGCACCGCCCGCGCCTGGCTGGCCCGCTCTCCGCGCCGGCTCGAGCTGATCGGCGGCACCGGCGGCCTGGTGATGATCGGCATCGGCGCCAGCCTGGCCGTGACGGGCCGCAAGGATTGACGTCGTGCAGGTATCGGCCGGCGCGACCCTGTAGTCAGGTCTGCAGCGGCACCATCTCGCGGACGAACCGCTCCAGGAACCGCTCGAACGACGAGACGGCCCCGGCCGGCCTGATGACGAACTTGGTCAGCCCGGCGGCCACGTACTCCTCCACCATCCGCCGCGCGTCCGCCCAGTTCGCCGCGATCAGGGTGGCCGGGTCCGCCTCCGGCCGACGTTCCCACACCGAGGCGATGAGTTCGGCTGGGATGCCGTCGGTCGCCACCGGCAGGCTGATCCCGTAGTGATCCGGCTCCACCTCCCGGCCGGCCTGCGCCGCGGCGTCCTCGATCACCGCCCGGCCGGCCCGGGCCTCGGCCGGCGTGATCAGGCTTCCCAGCCAGCCGTCGGCGAGCCGGCCGATCCGGCGCAGCGCCCCGGGCGCGGTGCCGCCCAGCCAGATGTCGAGCGGCTTGACGGGCAGCGGCCCGACGCTCGCGCCCTCGACCGTGAAGAACCGGCCGGCGAACGACACGGTGTCCTCCCGCAGCAGCAGCCGCAGCAGCTGCAGCGACTCGTCGAACACCTGGTCGCGGGGCCCGGGCACCTCGAACAGCGCCCGCTCGCTGCGGCGGGCGGGACGCAGGCCGAAGACCGGCAGCACCCGTCCCGGCGCGAGCCCGGCCATCGAGGCGAGCTGCTTGGCCACGAGGACCGGGTGGCGTCCCGGGAGCACCGATATCCCGGTGCCGACCTTGAGCCTGGAGGTCCGCGACAGCGCGTACGCCATCCCGACGAACGGCTCCATCAGCGGGCCGTACACGATCTCCGGCAGCCATAGCGAGTCGACCCCCGACCTCTCCAGGTCGTCCACCGCGCCTGCGAAGTCGCTCGGGACGCCCGCCGGGCCGAGCGAGATTCCGATCCGAACCTTCACCCGTTCATCTCATCACGTCGCTGCGGCCCGGCCCCATCGCTCCCGCCGGCGCGGCGGTAACCGCGAGCGTCAGCGAGCCCGGCCGCGCCCGGCGCCGCGCACGCGAAACCTCAGGGGTTCTGGCCATCTCCCGAGGCAGCGAGCGCGAACGCGAGCAGCGAGGCGGCCGTGTAGTCGTCGGCGGGCTCGACCGAGGGCCAGCTCACCACGTTGTCCTCGTAGCCGGCCGCGGCGGTGTTGAACGGCTTGAAGTGTCCCGCGCGGCAGGCTTTCATCCCGGTGACGGTGCCGAGGCCGATGAAGTTGGCCGGGCTGCTCGGGCCGTCGGTGGTGGCCCCGAGCTGGATGTTGCCCTGCCCGTTCAGGGAGCCCGCGAGGTTCGCGATCTCGCTCTGCATGCACTGCGGGAACGTGGTGCCCGCCCCGACCACGAACGAGCTGCCCCAGGCATTGCCGCCCAGCGCGAAGTTCAGCTGCTGCTGTGCGAACGCCTGGTAGGCCGACGTGCCGCCGTAGCGCTGATACAGCGCGTTGGTGATGTACAGCCCGAAGGCGTGCGGCGTGGCATCGCTCGGGCCGAGCTGCGTGCCGAGCTGGAACGGGTCGCCCTTGGCCCAGTCCTCGCCCACCTGCAGCTGCGCGGCGAGGTCGCTGAGCAGCGCGCCAGGGGCGATGACCGGCGGGAACGGTGCCTGCCGCATTGCCTGTAGCAGCTCGGCCTCGGCAACGGCGCCGTTGTCGTACAGGTTGAACGTGTCGCCGCCGACCGGGTGCCCCTGAGCGATGTACGCGTCCGCCCAGCCGGCCGCGACCTCCAGGTCGCCGTGCACCTGAGAGGCCGGGGCGCCGAGCGCCTCGTCGGCGAGCGCGATCTCGGCGGCGCCCCAGAGCATGTCGCTCTTCCACTCGGTGCCCGGGTAGTAGTCGTAGGGGAACGTGGTGACGATCCGGCCGACGTTGGTGGTCTTGGCCATGGCGTAGACCCCGCGGGCCAGGGACAGCAACTGCTCGGCGCCGGACGGATCGGTTCCCGCCTCTAGCTGCGCGCCGAGCGCGAAGTCCGCGGCGAAGCGGCCGGCCAGGTCCGGGCTGATCGGCTTGCCGGGCGGCGCGGCCTCGAACACCGGCCGGTACTTGACGTAGTAGGCGGTGGGGCCCGGGTTGCCGCCGGGCTTGACGTTCATCCGGTCTTCCTGCTGCGGCAGGAACCAGAAGTTGTAGTCGCCCTGGATCGTGTTGCTGGCGTTGCCGTTGCCGATGCCGACCTGGATGTACAGCACCTTCTTGGCCGGGTTCCAGAGCTTGCGCAGCCAGCTCAGGCCGAAATCAGCCTCGGGCAGGAGCGTCTGGTACAGGCCCGGGAAGTCGCGGGCCGCGATCAGCAGCAGCGCGTCGGTATAGCTGGCCGTGTAGCCGAACTTCTCGTACCCGCCGCCGGCGTCGAACCAGCCGCCGGCGACGTTGACCGGACCGCCGATCCTGGTCAGCTTGCCGAGCAGGTTGTCGTTGCTGTCGTAGCGCGGGTCGGCGTAGACGTACGCGTGACGGTCGGTGAGGTTGGCCGGCTGGCGGTCGAGGACCGAGGAGACGACATCGGCGCCGTCGCGCTCCGAGGTGTAGTAGCGCACCGCGTTCAGCACGAGGCCGTGATACAGCACGCTGGAGGAGGCAATCTGGAACGGCGGCGATTCGGCCTGGGCGGACCCGAGGAGCTCGATGCGGTAGCTGCCCGGGCGGCAGAACGACGAGAAGTTCAGCCTGTAGACGGCGCGGTAGTTGGCGTTCCACCGTCCGGCGTCATCGGCGGACCGGCCGAGGAACACGATGCCCTGGCTGCCGACCACCGCGAAACTGACGCTGCTCACCGGCCTGGGCAGCATGGCGAAGGCCACCTTCGGGCTCTGCGGGGTGTACCCGACCTGGTTGACCCGGACCACCGGCGCGGCCAGCGCGGGCGATGACGCGGCCGCGCTGGCCTCCGGCGTCGCGACGGCCAGCGCCGCCGTCGTCGCCAGGGCCGCTCCCAGGATCAGCCATCTTGGTGCCACGTACCTCATGCCAACCTCCGATGACGTCGGCGAACTCACCAGCGGCGCCGCGGGCGCGGATGCGGACACCGGCGGACACCGGCGGCAGCAGACGCCCGGCGGCGCGATGGCGACCGAGGCGCCGCCGTCCGCTCAGTGGCCGCCCGCGAGGGGCGCGGCTCCTGCCCGCCTTGGCCGCGGGCGGCGAAGCCCGGGGCGCTTCTAGTTAATTAGGAAAGTTACCAAACAATCTTTGGATGTGTATGCCGATCCGGCCGCCGGGTTCGCGGGTTGCGGCCCGGCCAGCGCGACGGCCGGGCAGCCGCCTGGAGGGCGCAACGGCACTGCGCGGCCGCCGGCACAGCAGAAAGCCAATTTCGGCATGACTTGAAGGCGAATTTATTACGTTCCAAAAACACGGAACGGACGGAAGCCGCGCTCCGGACGACCATCAAGCCGGACATAGATCGCTATATCGGACGCACCTACGGCTCCGCTGACGTATGGACGGAGATCTGCTGCTTAATCAGCGCCTGCGCTGGCCCGTCCATGTCATTGGGCCGACCCGCCACGGTCGGGCTGTCGCCGGGCCGGCCGGCGTCAGGTGCCGGAGGCCGGCTTCTCGTCGTGGCCGCCGAACTGCTTGCGCATCGCCGAGAGGGCCTTGTCGGCGAACAGGTCCAGCTGGCGCGACGAGAACCGGGAGTACAGCGAACTGGTCAGGACCGGGGCCGGAACCCCCTCCTCGATGGCGGCGACCGACGTCCAGCGC
>JASHUI010000646.1:0-7381 GCA_030040095.1 Streptosporangiaceae bacterium
GGCGCGGCCCGCGGCCCGTTGACGATGCTCACCTCGAGCCCGCCTCCCGCCTCCCGCCTCAGCGATCACGACGTCCACCGGCGCGCCCGGCGCGTGCTTGAGCGCGTTGGTGAGGCTCTCCTGGACCACGCGGTAGGCCGCCTCTGAGGAGTGCTCCGGCATTCCGTCCGCCGATCCGCTGATCCGGCAGCTCACCGCGAGCCCGGCGGCGCCCGCCCTGGCCACCAGCTCGTCGACGAGCCGGATGCCGTCGATGCCGCGCGGCCCCGGGTCGTGCTCGAGCAGTTCGACCAGGCGGCCGATCTCCGATTTCGCCTGCGTGACAGCCTCGGATATGGCGTCGAAGGCCTCCGCGGCCAGCGCCGGATCCCTGTCAGCCAGCCGCTGGCCGGCCCCGGCCTGGATCACCATGACGCTGATGCAATGCGCCACGATGTCGTGCAGTTCGCTCGCGATCCTGGCCCGCTCGTAACGGACCGCCTCGGTGGCGAACAGCTCGCGCTCGGCCTCCAGCTCGAGGCTGCGCGCGCTGAGCTGATCGGTGAGGCGGCGACGCGAACGGACCACCAGGCCCAGCGCGAACGGACCGATGGTGCCGACCACGATGAACGGGTTGAAGGTCGTGAAGCCGTTGGCCAGTTGCGTCCCGATGCCCAGGCCGGCCAGGGCCAGGACGGACAGGCGAGCATCGTCGGCCGTCCCGAGCGAGTACGCGAGCAGGAAGATCGCCACCGCCGCCGGGCTGGTCGGCATCGGCCCGACGTTCCCGAGCGGGGCCAGGGCCAGGCAGCCCCCGGCGGCCAGCGCCGAGATCCTCGGGTACCTCCGCCGCGGGACTATGCACGCGATCACGCCGAGGCCGCAGCAGACCGCGAACAGGTTGCTGGCGCCGTTCAGCAGCCCCAGGGCGGCCACGTCGAGCACCGTTGCCAGGCCCAGGCCCGCGGCCAGGACCGCATCCGCGTGCCAGCTGCCGAGAAAACGCCGGGCGCGCTCAGGCGCTCGCATAGCCGGGGAGCAGCGGGAGCCGGACCAGCGCTGTGCACCGGTCGGTGCCGGTCTCGACGTTCAAGGTCCCGCCCAGCAGGGCGACCCGCTCCTGCGCCGTGGCGAAGGCCGTCCCGGGCTGCTTGCTCGCGGGACCGGAGACATCCAGCTCCAGCGCGTCGTCGCTGAATCGCAGCCGCACGTCGATGCGCGCGTCCGGCGCGTCCTCCAGGGCCTCGAGCAAATGCTCGACGATCCGGTAGGCCGACAGCTCGAGCCCGGCGGGCAGCGCTCGCGGGCTGCCGCTTACCCGCAGCCGTGCGTCGGCGGTCGTGGCCTGCTGCAGCAGGCTGTCAAGATCCGCCAGTACCGGCTGCGGACCGGTGAGCCGCTCGGCCCGCAGGTTGCCGACGACCTCCCGCATCTGAGCGAGCGTCTGCCTGCCGCTGGTTCCGACGCGGGCGAGGGCATCCTGCGCGGCCGCCGGATCGTCGGTCATCAGCTCGCGCCCGGCACTGGCCGCCTCGGCCATCACCGTGATCTGGTCACGGACGAAGTCGTTCAGGTCGCTGGCGACTCTGGCGCGGTCGGCGGCCACCGCGAGCTCGGCCGTCTCCTCGCGCTGCGCGCGCAGCTCGGCGTTGCGGGCCCGCAGCGCGGCCGCGGCCACGGCTCGCTCGTGCACCAGCCGGCCGGCCGCGCAGGCCAGGAGGACAGCGGGCAGCCCGATCGTGATGAAGCCCGGCCCGAGCTGCGGGTCGTAAAAGGCCTGCGCGGTGACGGCCCCCATGCACAGCACCGCCGCTATGGCCAGCCGTCCCCAGTCCAGCCTCGAGCCGGCGAAGAATGCGATCACCAGGACCGCGGGCAGGCCGGGTCCGCAGCGGACCATCGGCCCTATCAGCAACTCGTTCACCAGCGCACCCGCGGCCACGGCCGCCGCGGCCCAGAGCGGCGCACGCCGTTCCCAGGCGACCGGCAATGTCATCGCGAGGACGCCGATCGCCGCCACCACTCCACCATGATTGGTGGAGCCGGGAAACACCCCGGTGACCAGGGTGATCGCCCAGATACTGAGCAATGCCGCCAGGAGAATGTCGCCCCAGCCGATGCCGCGCACGTTCCTGACGGGCCGCCACAACCAGCTCGCCGCGCTCGTTCCGGTCACCGAAGCTCCCCTCCCCAGACGACTCATTGTCGCCTGGCTGCGCTGGGCGGGGCCAGCCCTCGTGGCTCGCCTCGCTGCGCAGCACGCTACGGCGCGTGACCGCGGCGGTCGTCCGTCTGCCGGGCTACATGCGGCGGCCGGCATCCGCCGCCGGGCGGACACAGCCCGCCGGGTCCGCCGGTTACGATGCAAACGCCAGTGTCGAGGGGCGGAGGCCAGCGGTGTCCGTGACCAGCATCCCGAGCGCGGCGGGCGCCACCGCCGCGGACGCGATCTCCGTGCTGATCGCCGACGACCAGCGGCTGGTGCGGGCCGGCTTCCGCGTCATTCTCGCGGGGGAGCCGGACATCGCGGTGGTGGGCGAGGCCGCGGACGGCGCCCAGGCGATCGAGCTGGCCCGGGCGCTGAAGCCGGACATCGTGCTGATGGACATCCGGATGCCGAACATGGACGGCCTGACGGCGGCGCGGCAGGTCATCACCAACGGCGCCAGCCGGGTCCTGATCCTGACGACCTTCGACGCCGATGAGTACGTCTACGAGGCGCTGCGGATGGGGGCCAGCGGGTTCCTGCTCAAGGACGCGCCGCCGGACCAGCTGATCGGGGCGGTGCGCAGCGTTGCGGCCGGGAACGCGCTGATCGATCCGGTCATCACCAGGCGCCTGATCGGCCGGTTCGCCCACGCCGTCCGGCCGCCGGCGCTGCAGCCCGACCAGCTCAGGGAGCTCACCGCCCGCGAACTCGACGTGCTCCGCCTGGTCGCCCGCGGGCTGACCAACGCCGAGATCGCCGACGAGCTCGTGGTCGAGGAGAGCACCGTCAAGACGCACGTGAGCAGGATCCTGCTCAAGCTCGGCCTGCGGGACCGGGTCCAGGCCGTGGTGATCGCCTACGAGTCCGGTTTTGTTGTCCCGGACGATCCCGGCTGTTAACGGCGGCTCGTCCGTTATTGCCACATAATGAGAATTTATGGCGAGCGCGGATCTGCAGGGCTGGTTTCAGGACCCGTTCGGCCTGCACGAGAGGCGCTACTTTTCCGCGGGTCGCCCGACCAAGCTCGTCAGGGACGGGCAGGTCGAGACCTACGACGAGCCGCCGTCCACCGAATACGACGCCGCTGCGGTCGCTGCCGTCGCCGGCGGTGACGGGGGCTTCGCGTCCGCCGCTGCTGCCGCACCGGGCGGCTACGCCGCGGCGGCGCCGAGGCAAGCTGCTCTCGGGCGCGATGAGCTGCCCGGGCCCGACGGGGCGGCGAGGTTGCCGCTCAACCCGCGCACCCGCATGATCGCGACCGTCGCGGTGATCACCGCTGCCGTTATCGTCCTCGTCCTTGCCTTCGGCGGCGAGCCGAAGCCCCCGGCCGGCACGAGCATTCCGCAGAGCTCGCTCGCCGCGCTCGTCACGCAGTCGGCCCAGCACACGCTGGCCGAGCGCACAGCCCAGGTATCGCTGTCCGGAACAGCCCGGGTTACCTTCACCGGTCAAAGCACGCAGACCATTCCGGTGACCGGGACGGGTGAGATAGACCTGAGTGGCGGTGCGCTGGCACTGAACGTGGTCGCTACTGTGTCCGGCCTGTCGCTGGTGGAAAACGAGATCCTGGTCCGGAGCAACCTCTATCTGGCCATGATCGTCAACGGGCAGAGCTTCGCCCAGGTGACCGGCGGACCTGACTGGATCCAGATGCCGGTGCAGCAGTCGCCGGTGGCCTACCCGGTCGCCAGCAACCCGCTGGCATCCCTGACGATGCTCGAGCAGCACGGCATGACCGTGCGATTGCTCGGGACGCAGACGATCGCCGGCCGGAGCTGCAGCGGCTACGCCATAACGCCGAGCGAGCAGGCGATGATGGCCGCGGCGAAGGCGGACGCTCAGCTCGGGATCTCCTCCCCGGTCATGCCAGGGCAGGCGGCCCCGTCATTCGAGGTCTGGTTCGACGCGCGGCAGCTGCTGTGCCAGCTGAGCGTCAGCGCGGGCCTGAACGGCCCGATCGGCGGCACGTCCGACAGCGTGGTGCTGAACTTCTCGAACTGGGGCTCGCCCGTCGACATCACCGCGCCGCAGCCGTCCGATACCGTCTCCTACCAGGACTTCTGCGAAAGGTCGCTGGGAGCTGCTTCGGCCCTTTGCCATCCGGCCGGCTCTTCGCCGCGTTAGCGCCCCGCCGGCCATTCAGCGGCCGGGATGCCCGCGTTCGTCAATCTGGTAATGGTTCGGCCGAGATCGGGGTGCCTGAGCTCGGAAAGTATTGACAGCGCCTCCTGCGACGCGACCGCTGTCGCTTCGTCGTCGCCCGCCGCCTTGTAGCTGGTCGCGAGATTCGTAAGGACGCAGGCGACCTGGAAGGTCCGCTCGTCCCGGCCAAGCAAGTCAAGGGCCCGCAGGTAGCAGCCGATAGCATCGGCGTGCCGGCCGATCTGGGTGTGGGCGTACCCGAGGCTGTCCAGGGTGGCGGCCTGGCCCAGGCGGTTATCCAGCTTGCCGTGGATTTCCAGTGCCCGCTCGCAGCAGGCTATCGCTCGGCGCGCATCGCCGAGGTGCGCGCTGCTCCAGCCGACGGCGTTGAGTGCCCGCGCCTGCCCCAGTTGGTGGCCCAGTTTCCGGTACAGCGAAAGAGCCGTGCTGGCCTGCTCGAGCGCATCGTCGTAGCGGTCCTGCGACTCGAATGTCCTCGATATATCGAGCAGGCACCGCGCCTGGCCGGCGGGAATTCTGAGCCTGCGATTTATGCTGATGGCGTGCTGCAGATGTGCCTGAGCGTCTTCGTGGCACCCGAGGTGCACGTATACGATGCTTATGTTTTCGTGGGTAATGGCCTGCCCGAGCGCGCTACCTGAGCGCCGCGCCGCGCTGAGCGCTGTCTGGTGAGTCGCGACCCAGTCTTGCCAGCGGCCCCGCCGGTCGAAATAATTGACGAGCGTCCACGGAATCTGCCATGCGTAATCGTCGAGGCCGCTTTCAACAGCCAGGTCGATGGCTTTCAGAAGTACCTCATACTCCTCCTGGAACCAGTCGTTGGCCCGGCCACGCTCGCTCATCCTCTCGGGCACGACTCCCGCGCTGGCTGGCCCGAGTTCGAGACCGTCGCGACCGGGGTTGATCGCCAGTGCCGCCGAGCGTGCGGAATGCAGGTAGTAGTCGAGCACGCGACGGATCGCCGCGAGCCGCTCGGCATCCATTTCCTGTTTCCGGAGCTCATCGGCAGCGTACGCGCGCAGCAGATCATGCATGGCGAACCGCTGCGGGGCGTGTTCGGCGATCATATGGACGCGCGCGAGTTCTCCGGTCAGCGGCCGCGAGCAGTGCGGCGGCAAGCCCGCGAGGCTGGCCACCGCCCCCGTGCCGATGTCTGGTCCACCGTGCAGCCCCAGGAGCCTGAAGACGCGGGCCGCCGCCGGGCTCAGCTCGCGGTAGGACCAGGAGAAGACCGCACGTACGTTGACCGTGGCCTCGCCGGCGTCCAGGGCGTCCAGACGGACGGGACTGCCGCGCAGGTCGTCGGCCAGGGCGGCCAGCGGCCAGGCACGGTGGGCCTGCGCGCGTGCCACGACGATCGCCAGGGCCAGCGGCAGCCGGTCACACAGCCGGATGATCTCCGCCGTCGCCCGCGCCTCGTGCGGGCCGTGGCGCGACCGCATGCCGACGGTGATGAACTCCTCCGCCTCGGCATGGGTGAACACGTCGAGGGGCAGCAGCCGGGCACCGTGGCTGGCGGCCAGGCCGAGCAGGCTGTCCCGGCTGGTTACCAGCGTGAGGCAGCCGGGCGCGGCAGGCAGAAGCGGGCGGATCTGCTCCGAGTCACGCGCGTTGTCGAGAACGATCAGCACTCGCTTGCCGGCCAGGAGGCTGCGGTAAAGGTCGAGCTGAGCGTCGAGTGTCGCGGGCGTGCGCTCGGCCGGCACGCCAAGCATCTCCAGAAGCCTGCGGATGACCTGGCCCAGGGTCGCTGGCGCGCCGGACGGCGAGAAGCCGAGCAGGTCGACATGGATCTGGCCGTCGGGAAAGCGGTCCGCCACGCTGTGCGCCCAGTGCAGGGCGAGGGTGGTCTTCCCCACTCCGGCCGGACCGCTGATCACGATGACCGGCAGCGGACTGCCCGGCCGGCCGGATTCGCCGAGAGCCGCGGCCAGGCCGCGCAGGTGCTCGGCCCGGCCGACGAAGTCGGGGACAGCCCGGGGCAGTTGCCGGGGCACGACCTCCTGCCGCCCCGTCACGTCCCGGGCGCCGGGCGCAGACGTTTCCCGCAGGATGCGCAGGTAACTGGCTGACAGTTCCGGACCGGGGCGGATGCCGAGCTCGGAGTCCAGGCGATCGCGCACGGCGCGGTACACCTGCATGGCGCCGGAGCGGTGTCCGGCCATGGCGAGGGCGACCATCAGCCGGCTGTGCAGCCGCTCATCGAGCGGGTGGCGCGCCGCCGCGGCACGCAGGCGGCCGACAGCATGATGACTCCTTCCCAGGGCTTCGCAGACGTCCGCGTAGTCGATGACGGACGTGATCCACTCATCATCCAGCGCCACCACGAGCGGATAGGCCCGCAGCGTGGTCAGGTCGGCGAGCGGATCGCCGCGCCACCATTCCAGCGCCCGCTCGAAGCAGGAGGCGGCGTCGGCCAGCGAGCCGGCCGACCGGGCGCTGCGGGCGCGCGCGGCCAGCTCACGGAACCTCAGCAGATCGAGCTGATCAGCGGTCACCCGCAGGCGATAGCCCTGGTCCTGCGAGACGAGCAGCGGGACCGACCGGTCCGGGCAGGCCGGGCGCAGCACCCGGCGCAGCCGGCTGACATACGTTTGAACCAGGTTGTCGGCCGACCGGGGAGGGCGGTCGTTCCACACCGCGTCGACGATCGCCGAACGGCTGACCAGCCTGTCGGGCTCCACGGCCAGCACCGCCAGGACCGCGCGCTGGCGGGCATGGCCCAGATCGAGCACGGTGTCCGCGTGCCTTGCCGCGATCGGACCCAGGACCTGCAGCCACAGGCCTGGCTGGTCCCGGGCGACGGCTGGCGTGACCCCCGGCGTGGCACCTGAAGCGGATCGCGCCATATCACCGCCCATGTGGGTCGTAACCGGCATGTGCCGCACGGGCTCGGGCCTCGTGTCGGGCAGAGCGGTCACCGGCTGAATGTCCATTGTCCGACGAGCCGGCCGGATTCAAGCGAGATTCAAGCATTCCGACCAGGGCGTCACCGGAGGATGGGCCGCGCCCGGTCTCCTCCGGCAGGCA
>JASHUI010000647.1:0-3670 GCA_030040095.1 Streptosporangiaceae bacterium
GCGGCTCGTTTGGGTGGCGCGGTGGACTGGCGCGCGGGGGCTGGCCTGGCGGGGGCGGAGGTGGCGGCGGGGGCGGTCGGGGTCGCTCCCGTGATCTCGGCGCGGACCTGCGCCGCGCCGGTCACCATCGCGGCGAGCTTGGCCCGGGCTATGTCCGGCAACAGGTGGCGCAGGCCGCAGTCGGGGTTGATCACCAGCTTCTCCGGCGGCACGAAGCGGAGCGCCCGCCGGATCCGCTTCGCGACCAGGTCGGGCGACTCGACCTGCTCGGTCTTCACGTCGATCACGCCGAGCCCCAGGCCGCGATCCCAGTGATGCTCCGCGAGCAGGCTGAGGTCCTCGTCGCCGGTCCGGGCGAACTCCAGGGCCAGCCGGTCCACGTTCGCCTCCTTGACCGCGGGGAACAGGAAGTCGTAGTGCCCCTCCCAGAGCGGCCGGGCGTACCGGTTGCCGTAGCAGACGTGCAGCGTCCAGCTGACGTCGGCGCCCTCGGTCACGATGTTGACCGCCTCGATGGCCAGCCCGACGTCCTCGGGATAGCCGGCCAGGAACGGCTCGTCGATCTGGAGCACCTGGGCTCCGGCCCGGGCCAGCTCGGCCGCCTCCGCGCCGAGCATCCGGGCCAGGGCGCGCACCAGGTCAGCGTGGGAGGGATAGACGTCACCGCCGACCCGGATCCGGCGGGCCAGCGAATATGGCCCGGTGATGGACAGCTTGACCGGCCGGTCCGTCAGCTGCCGGACGAACCGGAAGTCCTCGGCCAGCCCGAGGTTCGCCCGGCCCGGTGCGGGCAGCTCGTGGCTCAGCTTCGCGTCGTAGTAGTCGAAGTAGTCGGCCTTGTCCGGGCGGGCGATGTCGATGCCGGGGATCCTGGCCAGCAGATAGTCCACGTCGTTGTCCCGGCGCAGCTCGCCGTCGGAGACGATGTCGATGCCGGCCTGTTGCTGGTCCATGACCGCGGCCTTGATCGCCATCTCGTGGATCTCGTCGAGGTACCGGCGGCTGATCCGGTGCCGGTAGTAGTCGTTCTTCAGCTGGCCAAGCCATTCGGGCACCGAATAGGACCCGATCACCGTGGTCGGCAGCAGGACCGGAAGCAGCGGGGCTTCGCTGGCCGGCCGCGCGTCGCTCATTCCCTGACTCCTGCCGTCAGCGTCTTGACGTTGGATGACGGCCGCGCCGCGAACGGGAGGATGCGGACGTCGAAGCCAGCCCGGCCGCCGATATGGCGCAGCAGCGGGCCGTTGACCCAGTTCACGACCGACCCGTCGTACTTGCCCGGGCCGAAGAACCCGGACTGGTAGCGGCGGACGTCGTCGAGGAACAGGTCGTGGCACTGCAGCCGGCCGAACGGGTGCAGCAGCGGGAGGGTCTCGGCGAAGCTGCTCAGCGCGCCGTTGTTCACGTGGATCCGGATCTCGCCGTACGACTCCAGCTGCGAGCGCAGCAGGTCGCCGTGCAGGTCCGGGGTGACCTGGTACAGGTCGAGGCCATCCAGCGGCCGGTATCGCTCCTGCAGCTTCAGCGCGCCCCAGGTGTCGCGCCAGAACGTCACCGCCTGCACGGTGTCGCTGAAGTGCTGCGGCATCGCCTCGCACAGCAGCTCAGGGCCGAGCCGGAGCAGCTTGTCGACCAGCTCGGAGATCTTTCCCGGCGTCGCCGAGCACTGCTGCGCGATCCGCTTGGCGTCGGCGAAGGGAAGGTAGGCCCGGGTCTCGACCTGGTAGGTGCGACCGCCGATGCGGGCGACCTCGTCGCTGGGCAGGTTGTCGTAGACGTTGGAGATGTAGACCAGGAACGCCTTGCCGCGCAGGAAGCCGAGGCTGACCGCGGGGTGGGTGGCGTCCACGACCAGCGCGCTCACGTGGTCGCCGTGGTGCGCGACGGCCTTCAGCGCACGCCCGAGCACGTGCGGCGAGTAGTCGCCCATGATGTAGTGCAGCCGCCGGTAGTAATCGCGGCTGTGCGCCTGGGACAGGGCCACGAACTCATCCAGCCAGGTCTGGGCCTGGTTGCCGTTGCCCACCCCGAGCTCCACCACGTAGAGCTCGGCGGGCAGCGCGCTGCGGGAGTCCAGGTCGTCCCAGGTCTTGAACAGCTCCAGGATGAGCTCGCGCACGGCCGCGGTGTTGCGGGCGTCGCTCTCGCCGCCGGGCAGGGCCTGCTCGTAGTCGTGGCCGGTGGCCTGCTCCCACAGGGACAGGGCCTGCCAGTACAGCGCGTTGAACCCCCAGATGCAGCTCTGCCGGCCGGGCACCCACGGCCCGAGCGGCACCCGGGTGGAGGACTGCGGCTGGGTGTGCTCGCCGAGCAGGCTGCTGATCACCGACCGAAGATCGGCCTCAGCGCAGCGGCGCAGATCGATGGCCATTTCGAGGCCGGTCTCGGGGGCTGCGTCGCGTTCAGAATCCTCGTCGCCGGCCGGGTCGCCCGGGAACGGACCCGTGACGGCGCTGGCCAGCACCGGGCGGAAGTCGGCGACCTCGCGGAAGTTCGACCGGTACTGGATCCAGTCGCACACGAGGTTCAGCCGGGACAGGTCGACGTCGCCCGCGCACAGCGCTTCGATGACCGGGCCCAGGGCGGCGGTCACGTCGAGCGGGTCCTTGCCGCGGAGCCTGCTCACCGGGCGGACGTCAACTCGCATGGGAACTCCGCAGACCGCCGATGCCGTCCGGGAGGAACGACCCGCCGGGCGCGCCGTTGGCGGCAGGGCGGACCGGCACGGGGCCGATCCCGGCCTGCCGCAGGATGGCCGGGATGCGGTGCTCGTTGGCGACCGCCATGACGTGCACCCCGGCGACGCCGTGGACCTGCCGGAGCGCGCTGATCGTCTCGGCGCAGATCGCCACGCCCTCCTCCGCGACCCGGTTCTCCGGGACGCCGCGCAGCCTGCGCGACACCTCGGCGGGCACCTGCACGCCAGGCACCCGCTGGTCGAGATGCTCGAGCGCGCGCAGCGAGGCGATCGGCCCGACCCCGGCCAGGACGTAACAGCGCTCGTGCAGGCCGAGGTCGCGGACCTGCGCCATCCAGCGCGCGAACGCGCTGACGTCGAACACGTACTGGGTCTGCACGAACTGCGCGCCGGCCGCGACCTTCTTGCCCAGCCTGGCGGCGCGAAATTCGACCGGCGGGGCGGACGGGTTCTCCACCGAGCCGAGGAACCAGTGCGGCGGCGGGCTGAGCTTGCGCCCCGACAGCAGCATGCCCTCGTCGCGCATGGTGCGCGCGGCCCACAGCAGCTGCACGCTGTCCAGGTCGAACACCGGCTTGGCGTCGGCGTGGTCGCCGAACTTCGGGTGGTCGCCGGTCATCACCAGGATGTTCGGTATGCCCATCGCCGACGCGCCGAGCAGTTCGGACTGCAGCGCGATCCGGTTGCGGTCCCGGCAGGTGATCTGCATGATCGGCTCGACCCCGGCGGCCAGCGCGGCCAGGCTCCCGGCCCAGCTGGACAGCCGGACCGACGCCCCCTGGTTGTCGGTGATGTTGACCGCGGTTACCCAGTCCCGCAGCGGGGTCACCTTGCGCTGGACCGCGCCGGCGTCCGCGCCGCGCGGCGGGCCGATCTCCGCGGTCACGGTGAAGGCGCCGCTCTCCAGGGTGGCGCGGAACCTGCTGGGTGCGGCCGGGCCGGCCACCGGGTCGCCGGGAGGGACCGCGTCGG
>JASHUI010000648.1:0-5921 GCA_030040095.1 Streptosporangiaceae bacterium
CCCGGCGCCCGGACGCGTACGCGCACATCGACCCCGGCGCGGTCGGCAACCAGCAGCAGGTCCTGGTCAGCGAGCTGGCCGGGCGCAGCAACGTGCTGGCCAAGGCGGCCGAGCTCGGCCTCGAGCTGTCGCCGGAGCAGGCTACCGAGGTGCTGGACCAGGTCAAGGCGGCCGAGCACCGCGGCTACGCGTACGAGGCCGCCGACGCCTCGTTCGAACTGCTGGTGCGCAGGACCGTCAGCGCGCTGCCGGCCTGGTTCACCCTGGACAGCTACCGGGTAATGATCGAGCGCTCCGCGGCCGAGGACCGGAGCGAGGCGATCGTGCGGCTGCGGCTCGGCGAGGAGCGGGTGGTCGCGGTCGGCGAGGGCGTCGGCCCGGTGCACGCGCTCGACCGGGCGCTGCGCCGGGCGCTCAGCGGCTTCTACCCGGCCCTGTCCGGCATCCGCCTGGCCGACTACAAGGTGCGGATACTGGACGGCCGCGCCGCGACGAGCGCGGTCACCCGGGTGATGCTCACCTCGGCCGACGCCGTGGGGGAGTGGACCACGGTCGGCGTTTCCGACGACATCGTCACCGCTTCGTGGGAGGCTCTCGCCGACGGTGTCGGGTACGGCCTGCTCCGCGCGGGCGCGCAGCCCCCGGGCGCCCCGCTCCACCTCGAAACCATCCCGGAGAACGTATGACTGCCCAGTTGCCCCGGCCGCGTTCCGGCCCGCTCACCACCGGCCCCTCGCGGGCACCGGCCCGCGCGATGCTGCGCGCGGTCGGGCTCAGCGAGGACGACCTGCAGCGCCCGCAGGTGGCCGTGGCCTCGTCCTGGAACGAGGTGACGCCGTGCAACGTGCACCTGAACGGGCTGGCCCTCGCGGCCAAGGAGGGGGTCAGGCAGGCCGGGGCGGTGCCGCTGGAGTTCGGCACGATCGCCGTGTCCGACGGGATCTCGATGGGCACCGAGGGCATGAAGGCGTCTCTGGTCAGCCGGGAGATCATCGCCGACTCGGTCGAGCTGATGATGCAGGCCGAGCAGTTCGACGCGCTGGTGGCGATCGCCGGCTGCGACAAATCGCTGCCGGGCATGCTGATGGCCTGTGCCCGGGTGGACCTGCCCGCCGCGTTCCTGTACGGCGGCACGATCCTGCCCGGGCACGCGCTCGGCCGGTCGCTGACCATCCAGGACGTGTTCGAGGCGGTCGGCGGCCACGCGGCCGGTGACGTCTCCGACGCCGACCTGCTGGCGATCGAGCGGGCCGCCTGCCCCGGCGCCGGCTCGTGCGCGGGCATGTACACGGCCAACACCATGTCGATGTGCGCCGAGGCGCTGGGCATGACGCTGCCCGGCGAGGCGTCGCCGCCCGCGGTCAGCGCCGAGCGGACCGACCTGGCCCGGCGCACCGGGGAGGTGGTGGTCGCCGCGCTGGCCGCCGGGCTGCGGCCGCGCGAGATCATGACCAGGGCCGCCTTCCTGAACGCGGCCACCATGGTGATGGCCACGGCCGGGTCGACCAACGCGGTGCTGCACCTGCTGGCCATCTCCCGCGAGGCCGGCGTCGAGCTGACCCTGCACGACTTCGACGCGGTGAGCCGCCGGACTCCGGTGATCGCCTCGGTGCGGCCGTCCGGCCTGTACGTCATGAGCGAGCTGGACCAGGCCGGCGGCGTGCCGGTGATCCTGCGCGAGCTGCTGTCGGCAGGCCTGATCGACGGGGACACGATCACGGTCAACGGCCGGACGCTCGGCGAGAACGTGGCCGACGCGTTCGAGCCGGACGGCAAGGTGGTCCGCCCGGCGAAGGACCCGTTCCAGCCGGACGGGGGCCTGGCGGTGCTGCGGGGCAGCCTGGTCCCGAACGGCGCGGTGGTGAAGACGCCGGGCATCGAGGGCCTGCGGTTCGACGGGCGCGCGCGGGTCTTCGAGTGCGAGGAGGACTGCTTCGCCGCGGTCACCGCGCGGCAGGTGAGCAAGGGCGACGTGCTGGTCATCAGGAACGAGGGGCCCAAGGGCGGCCCGGGCATGCGAGAGATGCTCGCGGTCACCGCGGCGATCAAGGGCGCCGGGCTCGGCCGGGATGTGGTCCTGGTCACCGACGGGCGGTTCTCGGGCGCCACGTTCGGGGCCTGCGTGGCGCACGCGGCGCCCGAGGCCTGGGACGGCGGGCCGATCGCGCTGGTCCGCGACGGCGACGGCATCCTGCTGGACGTACCGCAGCGGCGCCTGGAACTGGCGGTCGACGACGCGGAACTGGAGCGGCGGCGGGCGGAGTGGAAGCGCCGGGCGCCGAACTACACCAGCGGGGCGCTGGCCAAGTACGCCGCGCTGGTCTCGGGCGCCGATCGCGGCGCGGTCTGCTCGGTGTAGGGCCGGGCGCGGTGTGCTGCGGCGCCCGGGCTGGTTAGCTATCGGTTATGGACGAGCCAGGCGAACCGCCCGGGCGGCGGTCCCGGCGATCCTGGACGCCCAGGGTCGCCGGGTCGATCTCCGTGCTCGAGCACGCGCAAGACGTGGTCACCGTCGCCGTCGGCGTCGTGCTGCTGCTCCTCGCGGCGCTGCTGCTGGTCTCGGGCATAGCGGAGTTCGTGCACGCGGTGGGCTCGGCGAGGATCCTGTCCGCGGCGTCGATCACCGGGGCGGCCGCGAGCCTGCTCGACGAGCTGCTGCTGGTGCTGATCCTGATCGAGATCCTGCACACCGTGGTGCTCTCGCTCCGGTCGCACCGCCTGCTGGCCCAGCCGTTCATCATCGTCGGTCTGGTCGCCGTGATCAGGAAGATCCTCTTCGTCCTCAGCGGCGAGCAGAAGGTCTCCACGTCCACGCTGGCGCTGCTGATCGCGATGGTCGCCGTGTTCGTCCTCGGGCTCATCGCGGTCAGCTGGTTCGAGAAAGGCGAAGAGGCCGGCCCGGCCGGCCGCTGACCGCTCTCAGCTGCGGTCGGGGCGCTGTTCGAAAAGCCCGCATGGTCGCGGAATACAAATATGTCAACGGCCTTGTGCGGACCGCCGGATGTGCGCAATGCTGGCACGGCGGTCACAGGTAAGCAATACAGTCAGCGGGAGCAAGACGGCTCATGACATTGCTCGATGCCGCTCGTCCGCCATTACTCGCAGCGTTCGGACTGTCCCGGCGAGTGGCGGACCGGCCTTCCCGGCCCGCCTTCCTCGCCGGGCTCACCGCATTGGCGCTGGGCCTAGCGGGCTGCGGCGGCCAGGCCATCGTGGCGTTGCCGGCCAGGGCCGCGCCGCAGGCGTCGCCGGCCGCGGTGGCCGGGGCCCCGCAGACCCCGCAGGACCAGGTCGTCGCCGCCTACACCGGTTACTGGCAGGCGCTCGGCCAGGCGCTGGACTCCCAGAACGCGGTGAACGCGCGGACGATCCTGGCGCCCTACGCGGCGTCGGCCATGATTCCGTCGCTGATCAGCGGGTTCGAGACCGACTGGTCCCGGGGCGAGGTCCAGTACGGCAGCCCGGTGCCGCACATCCTGAGCGTGCGGATCACCGGCGACCGCGCGAACGTGCACGACTGCGCGGACTTCAGCAACGCCGGCGTGCAGAGCGCCAGCACCGGCCAGGTGATCGGCGGCCTGGGCGATTCCCGAGTCAACATGATCAGCACGCTGGTGTTCACCGGCGGCCGGTGGCTGGTCAGCGATCAGATCCCGGTGGTGTTGCCATGCGTTCCCTGAACCGAGCGGCCGTTCGACAGCGGGCCTTCCTGGCCGCGCTGCTGCTGGCCGTCGCGGCCGCGCTGCCCGCCTCCGGGCTCGGGGCGCCCGCCGCGTCCGCGGCCGAGCAGCTTGCGGCCGGGGGAGGCTGCCACTACCAGCTGATCAACGGCGGCTACGAGTGGGTATGCACGAACACGATCACGACTCCGGGCGGGCCGGGCGCCGGCGGCGGCGCAGGGCCGACGTCCGCGTGCACGCTGATCCCGCTGTCGCAGCAGCAGGCCCAGTTCCTCGGGCTGCAGTGGCCGGCGCCCGCGGGCCACACCTGGGAGGCGATCACCTGCCCGGGCACCCAGCCCTTCGGCGGCGTGACCCTGGTCGACGACGCGACCGGCGCTCCCGCCGTGACCCCGCAGCAGCTGGCGCAGATCGCGATCGGCGAGCTCATCATTCCCGAATTGAACGCGCAGACAGCGCCGCCACGCGGCCGCGACGGGCTGGTCGGGCTGCCGGAATGGTTCTGGATACCCGGCCCGGCCTGGGCCGCCGTGCACAGCCCGCGGGTGACGGCCGGGCCGGTGTGGGCCCTGGCCACCGCGGTGCCCACGGGGATCGTCTTCCATCCGGGCGGCGGCCTGCCCGGCATCACGTGCGACGGGCCGGGCACCGCCTACCGGGCGGCGCTGCCGCTGGCCGATCAGCACACCGACTGCTCCTACACCTACGACCAGCCGTCGGCCGGGCAGCCCGGCAACGCGTACGCGGCGTCGGTCACGGTCCTGTGGAACGTCTTCTGGGTCGGATCGGGCGGCGCGGGCGGCCAGGTCGCCGCCGGGCGGCCGGTGAGCACGCCGCTGACGCTGCGCGTCGCGGCGGGAGAGGCACTGGTGACCAGCTGATGAGCGGCAGCGACCCGGGTCTTGGCTACGGGACCGTCTTCCATCCCGAGCCCGAGCCGCCGAGGAACGGCCCGGTCCCGGCGATCGCGCGCAGCCAGTTGCGGGGGCTCCCGCGGCGGCGGCGGCCGGCCATGATCGCCCTCGCCGCCGCGCTCATCGGGGCCGGGATACTGGCCAGTGCGGCGCTCTACCAGCGTGAAGACCGCCAGGTTCCGGTGGTCATGGTCACCACGGCGGTGCCGGTGGGATCCGTGATCACCTCGGGCGACGTCGGCACCACGACCGTGGCCGCCGGGCCCGGGCTGCAGGTCATCCCGGCCCGGCAGCTGTCGCAGGTGGTCGGCCTGGTCGCGGCCACGTCGCTGCGGCCCGGAACGCTGCTCGCCCCCTCCGAGCTGACCAGCAAGCTGTCGCCCTCCCCCGGCCAGCAGCTGGTGCCGGTGGCGATCAAGCCGTCCGGGCTCCCGGCCAGCGGCCTGGGCCCGGGCGACCAGGTGCTCGTGGTCGCGACGCCGGCCGCCGGCGGATCCTCGTCCGGGGCGGCGCCGGTGCTGCTGCGACCGGTCGCCGCCGTGGTCGACGCGGTGGACGCCGTTCCCGATCAGGACGGCTTCGACGTCGTCGACCTCCTGGTCGCCTCGGGCACCGGGCCCGAGGTGGCCGAGCAGGCGGCCACCGGGCAGATCGCGCTCGTGGTCACCAGCCGGAGCGGGCCGTGAGCCTGTACGCGCTGGTGTCGGCGGGCGGGTCGCCCGGGGTGACCACGTCCGCTCTGGCCCTGTCGCTCGGCTGGCCCGGGCAGGTCATCCTGGCCGAGTGCGACCCGAGCGGCGGCGACATCCTGGCCGGGCTGTTCGCCGGGCACCTGCCGGCCAGGAACGGGCTGCTGGCGCTGGCCATCGAGGCCGGGCAGAACCCCGATGCCGCGGCGGCCGCGCTGTGGCCGCAGCTGGTCGAGCTCGATGACGAGCGGGGCAGGCTGCTGCTGGCCGGCCTGTCCGACCCGCGGCAGGGTACCGGGCTGGCACCGGTCTGGCCGGTGCTGGCCGGCACGCTCGCCGCCCAGCCGGCCGACGTGATCGCGGACTGCGGGCGCCTGGACGCCGGCGGCGGCCCGGAGCCGGTGCTGGCCGTCGCCAGCCTGGTGGTGCTGGTCCTGCGTCCGACGCTGCGCCAGGTGAGCAAGGCCCGGGCCCGGGTCGAGATGCTGATCCAGATGCTCGGCGGCACCAGCCGCCTGGCGCTGCTGCTGATCGGCGAGGGGACGCACAACGCCCGCGAGGTGGCCAGGGCGCTCGGCGTGCCGGTGACGGCTGCCTTGCCGCACGACGCGAAGGCGGCCAGCGTCCTGTCCGACGGG
>JASHUI010000649.1:0-4362 GCA_030040095.1 Streptosporangiaceae bacterium
CATCAGCCGCAACACCGGCCAGTACGGCGGCGGCATCTACAACGGCGGCACCGTGACCTTCACCTACCGGGCCACCGTCACCGACAACACCGCCCAGGGCTTCGGCGGCGGCATCCGCAACCTCGGCACGCTCAACAACGCCTACGCCGGGATCAACGTCTTCGGCAACACACCCGACGACATCGACTAAAGCTCAGGGCGCGCGCCTACCCTGCCGCCGCCGACGACGGCCACCCGCCGGTCCTAGAAGCGGCAGATCCAGCGAGCCTTCCGCTTCCCGACAGCCACCCCCGCGCCATGCCCGACCGCCGCAGCCCCGCCACCCAGGCCACCAGCGCAGGCGACAGCCCCGAATCTGGGTAGCATCAGCCGGGCTCGCCCGATCCCCGCCCAGGCGGGGCCTACCGCAGACCCAGGAACCCAGGACCGCCGGACAGCCAGATCCCCCCGATCCCGGCGAAGCCGTCCAACCACGGGCGGCATCCCCGGGATCCAGCCGCTTCGGCGTCCAAGCCCGACACCGCTTTCTGTGATCGGCCCTGCTCCTGAGCCAAGCGCGCATCCCCGCCTGATTGTGGGTAGGCGTGGTGGCCCTGGCCGGGATGGCAGTGGGCCGGGTTCGTAGCGTTGAGAGGTCCCGGCGGGCTGGCTCCTTACCCCGCCTGCCGGCCGTGTAGGTCTGGCTTACGAACGACGTGCCGGCTTGCCGGGACCTCGCCGTGGCGTGGCTCAAAAGAGGCGCGAACTGGCCGCTAGGGTGCCTGGGGTGGGGCGGCCGTCGTTGGTGGCATGCGGCCGGGCCGGTATGGACAGACCTGAGCAGTTCCGAAACAGGCGTGACCAGGCGTCCGGTTGTGGGTACCGGGCACCAGCCTGCTCAGTGTCCCTTCTTCCTGGCTGTTTCCGGGACGCCGGCCAGGAAGCCCGCTGACCGAAGACGCTCTCGGCCAGCGGCTCCATGCCCTCGGGATCAGCCCGCGCCAGGGCCGCAGCACCGCCCTGTTCACCCTGGCCGCCGACGTCCCGGCCGCGATCTTGGCCAAGACCCTCGGCATCCACATCAAGGCCACCATCCAGTGGCACAAGATCTCCGGCGGAGACTGGGCCGCCTACGCCGCCGACATCAGCCGCCGCAGCCACGCGCAGGAACGGGCCCAGGCGGGAGATCAGCGCGCGGACCCGCTGCCCCGTGCCTAGAGATCACGTTCCAGCCGTGCTGCGACCTCCCGATAGCGGCTGACAGGCACCAGATGCACACCGTCGAAGGCTCCGCTGTCGCGGATGGCCAGGATCTGCTCGCACGCCGCGTCCACCCCGGCGCCGCGGTCACGCTCAACGTCATCGATCAGCTGGCCGGGGATGTCGATGTCCGGGATAGCGGACGCCAGGTTACGGGCCATGCCCGTGCTGGCCAGCACCATCACCCCCGCATAGACCGGTACCTGCACGCTGGTGCTCTCACGCCACCGCAACAGGGCATCGACTGAAAAACTGACCTGCACGAATGTGAAGTCGGCTGCAGTCTTCCACGCAGGAACCGGGCGCAGGCCGGACGTGACCCCGACGCCAAACGGCCGGCAGCCGGCGAATGCCGGATCCTCGGCGGCACCGCGCGCTTCCTCGATCATGGTCCGCACCGTCAGCTCACTGGTCCGGCTGCCCGCAGAGGGCTTGTCGCCGTGGACGAACAAGAACCGGTCCACCCCATACGCTGCCGCCGTCAGCAGGTCCCGGCGGAACCCAAGCAAGTTACGGTCCCGGGAATTCAGGCACGCGATGCCACGGGCACCCATCGCCTGCACCTCATGCGCGACCGCCACGCTGGATACCGTGGCCCGCCCGATGTGGTTGTCGGGAATCAGGAACGAGTCCGCGACCAGGCTCAGCACCCCGATCTGGTGACGCACCCGCGTCAGGTCCGGGCGAGTAGGCGGCTCGATCTCACAGACCAGCTCGAAACGACGATCAGCCATGCCGTGACCCTACAGACAACGCTGCAGGCCAAGGCATTCAGACAGTTCTGATATCCGACTGTGCCGTTAGACGGCGGCACCCGCGGCGCGCCCGCAGCTGTCCAGGTCGCGGACCGATGGCACCTGTGGCACAACCTGGGCGGGACCGTCGAGCGGGCGCTCGCCCAGCACCGCCGGCACCTGGTCGCTGCGGCCAGCGCAGGCCCGCCGGCCGCCCAGGATCCGGCAGGTACTCCAAACCCGGCCACGCCCGCCGCCGAGCGCAGCGGCGGGATCGCCGACCAGACCCGCCGCAGGCATGCCGACGTGCACCGGCTGCTGACCGCCGGGGCCAGCCAGGCCGTGATCGCCACCGAACTAGGCCTGTCTCGCAACACCGTTCGCCGGTTCGCTCGCGCCGCCGACCCTGGCGAGCTGCTTGTCCGCGACTGGGCACCCCGCAGCCCGGGCATCCTGCACGACTACGAGCCCTACCTTCGGGAACGATGGAACTGCGGCACCACCAACGCCACCGTGCTGTGGCAGGAGATCCGCGCCCGCGGCTTCCCGAGCGGCTACTCCACCGTCCGCGACCACCTCGCGCGCTTCCGCGCAGACGCCATCATCCCCGCTCCCACTCCACAACCGCCCAAGCCCCGCGAGGTCACCGCCTGGATCACGACCAAACCCGGCAATCTCGATCCCGCCGACCAGACCAGCCTGGACTCCATCCTGGCCAGATCCCCCGAACTCACCGCCCTCAGCGAGCACATCCGCGCGTTCGCCCGGCTGATGATCAGCCGCCACGGCCCGCGACCTCAAGCAACCGATGACCGCCGTCACCGCCAGCAGCGAGCCCGCGCTGCAGTCCTTCGTCACCGGCCTGCGCGCCGACCTGGACGCCGTCACCGCCGGGCTGACGCTCCGGTGGAGCTCGGGCAGCGTGGAAGGACACATCAACCGCATCAAGATGCTCAAACGCCGGATGTATGGACGCGCCAACCCCGACCTGCTCCGCCGCGTCCTCCTCGCCCCGACTGACCTCACGGAAAATGTGCCAGAGCCAAATTTCGGCTGCCGGCGACACAGACCACACCAGCGCCACCACTGACGCCCTCCTGCCTCGTCTCCGCGGTCCCCGCGAACGCCAAGATCCCATCAGCGGCCACCAGTTCCAGGGCCCGCGCACGGAGAGCAGGCGTACGGAGTGCCCTAGGCGCGACGGCCGCGAGCCGACACCGGGACCCAGGTCGCTGCGTGCCGCAGTACACGGCGCAGCGCGTCGCCTTGCCCGCCGAGCGCGGCCTGACCGCTGGTCATGGGCATCCTGGCGCAATACGTGGCTAACACCGGCCGTGGCCTGCGGCCCTGACCCTACCGCTGCCCTTCATCACCACCAGCGGCACGGCCCGCGCCGGGCGAGTCCGGGAGGGCAACGGGGGAACGACTCCATCACCAGCGCGGCCGGCTCACACCCCCGGCGCCGGCTCTTCGGGAAAGCCACTCCCGGGCCTGCCACCACCCTACGACCCCCGCTGCCGCAGACCCCTCCACCGGTCCCTTTCCCGCCTCGCCGCCACCCCGCGCGAGCGGGCGGCCGGGTCCAGGACCGGGCGCAGCCCGGCCGCGCCGCGGCGCCCGCAGGGCGTCCTTGACCCAGCCGCCCGCGAGCCGACAATGCCTGCGGCGGGAAGGGAACACCCGGAAAGGGACCACACGAGCAAGCCGTAGCCCCGCAGCCGAGGCCCGCTCCCGGATCGCATCAGCGGCGCCCTTGACATCGACGCAAAGAGGCGTTCGTTCGGCGCGGATACCGGTTGGATCGCGGGGAAGTTGCTCGCCACCCAGATCTGGGCAATCTGCGCGCCCCTGCGGACCTGCCCCAGGGGCCGGGGGCTACGGCTTCGGCGGCAGCGACCGCGCGTATGCGGTGCCCCTCTCGACCCATGGAGCGAGCTGGTCATCTAGTCCAAGACTGGATTGCGGTTCTGTGAGCCATCGCAATCGTGGAGCGGGGACTGGACAAGGAAGTCAAACACACACAAGCCAGACGAGCACCCCACCGCAAGTGCCGAGGTCTGGAGCCACGCCAGTCGATCAATGCGGCTGTCCAAGCGCATGAGTGCTGCGGTTTGCCAGCTGGCCGGGTCCCAGATCCGCACCGTCCCGTCCTCGCTGCCCGCGTAGGCCAGCCAGCTGCCATCCGGCGCCACCGCGAGTGCCCCAATCCCGCGCTGCTGTCCGGTCAGGGTGGCCCGTTCCTGTCCGCTGGTTGGGTCCCAGATCCGCACCGTCCCGTCCTCGCTGCCCGCGGAGGCCAGCCAGCTGCCATCCGGCGCCACCGCCAGCGCCCTAACCCCCCACTGCTGGCCGGTCAGGGTGAGCCGTTCCTGCCCGCTGGCTGGGTCCC
>JASHUI010000650.1:0-3148 GCA_030040095.1 Streptosporangiaceae bacterium
CGGCCGAACGCGATCGCCGCCATCCGGTGCAGCACCAGCGGCAGCGCCGTCCGGTACACGCTGCGCGTGCCGACGTCGCAGACGTCGGCCAGTTCGGACAGCGCCTCGTCGTCGCGGCCGTCATCGGCGTCCAGGCCGGCCCTGGCCCACGCGGTCAGCTCGGCGGGCGCGGAGGCCGGCAGCCGCTCGGCGAGCAGCCGGCCTTCCCGGGGCAGGCCAAGCCCGCGCAGCATCTCCGCGCGCAGCGCGAGGATCACCCCGCCGAGCGCCGGGGAGATCTGGGCCACCTGGCCGGCGTACAGCGCGGTCGCGTCCGCGTGGGCGGCGGTCCAGTTCCCGCCCATCCAGTTGCATACGATCTCGACGAACTGCCAGTAGGGCTGGGCCAGCAGAGGGGCGGCGTACAGGCAGTTCTGCCTGGCCTCGGCCAGGTCCGCCCGCGCTCGCGCTAACTGGCCGAACGCGGAGCGGCACACCGAGGACACGGTGAGCGCCCACACCAGCCCGGCCGCGTCGGTCCCGGCCGCCGCGCGCTGCTCGTCGAGCGCGGCCAGGCACTCGGCCGCCCGCCCGGCCCGCATCATCGTCTGCGCGGTCTGGCCCAGCGCGGCCACCCGCGTCAGGCGGGGTTCGCCCTGCGGCAGCGAGCTGAGCCAGGGCGGCTCGGGGTACGGCATCTCGTCGATGACGGGATACAGCCGCGCCCGGAGAAGACGCTCGGCAGGGTCCGGGGACGCCACGCTCGGCAGTGTACCGATGGGCGGGTCGCGGCAAGGGTTATCCCTACTGGGATTGCATGCGCGGTTCGGGCAAACTCTCCGTACATAGCCAGGAATGCCAGCCGGGGGGGCGGTTGGCCCTGTCTGCCGGGGTCGCGGCGTTTCGCGTGATCCCGCTCAGCGGGTTGGCCAGGCCCGGCGGGGGGTCGGTGCCTGGCCGCCCGCCGTGATTTCTTGACATTCCCTTCACGGACGTCGTGATTCCCCGACGGATACTCACCGTCGCGCGCCTCCTCAGCCCGCGCCAGCCTGGGCCCCGCTCCGGAGTAGTTGGCGCGGACCGTGGGCGAAGTGCGAGAATGCCGGGATCTGGCGTTCCGAGAAGGAAATCCATGGCCACTCGTCAGCCCGAGCACACGGCTGCCGTGCCGACAATGATCGCCTCACCGAGCGCGGGCGGGCCTACCGCGCTGCGCCTCATGCTCGGCTCGCAGCTGCGCCGGCTGCGCGAGGCCAAACGGATCACCCTCGAGGACGCCGGGTACGTGATCCGCGCGTCCGGCTCGAAGATGAGCCGGCTCGAGACGGGCCGGGTCGGCTTCAAGCCCCGCGACATCGCCGACCTGCTCACCCTGTACGGGGTGACCGACGAGCAGCAGCGCGCGACCCTGGAGGAACTGGCCCGCCAGGCCAGCGCACGCGGCTGGTGGCACGACTTCGCCGACGTCATGCCGGCTTGGTTCGAGCCGTACGTCGGGCTCGAGGAGGCGGCGAGCTCGATCCGCTGCTACGAGATGCAGCTCGTCCCCGCGCTGCTGCAGACCGAGGACTACGCCCAGGCGATCGCACGGCTGGGCCACCCGGCCGGCTCCGCCGCGCAGATCAAGCGCCGGGTCAGCCTGCAGCTGACCCGCCAGGCCGTGCTCACCCGGCCCACGCTGGCGAGCCTGTGGCTGGTCCTGGACGAGGTGGCGCTGCGCCGGCCGGTCGGCTCGCCCGCCGTCATGCGCGGCCAGCTAGCCCACCTCGCGGAGGTGGGCGCCAGGCCGAACGTGACCCTGCAGGTCATCCCGCTGACCCGGGGCGGTCACGCCGCGGCCGGCGGGCCGTTCACCATCCTGCGGTTCAGCGAGCCGGACCTGCCCGATGTTGTCTACCTCGAGCAGCTGACCAGTGCGCTGTACCTGGACAAGCGGGAGACCGTGGAGCGCTATCTCGAGGTGATGGAGCGGCTCTGCGTCGAGGCCCTGACCAGTGAGGAAAGCATGGACAGGATCGGCGCGATCCTGCGGGACTCGTGAGGCGCGGCCTTCCGCCAGAAATTACGCTCCGTCTCCCGGGATCCTGGCCAGCACCAAGGTGATGTCGTCTTCCCCGTGCTGGCGCAGCTGCGCGGTGACGGCGTCACAGGCGTCGCCGAGCGTGGCCCCGGGCCGGCCCAGGCACTCGCCGAGCGCGGAGCGCAGCGCGGCCAGGCCCTCGTCGAGAGGCCGGGCCCGGCTCTCCACCAGCCCGTCGGTGTACAGCGCCAGCGCGGCTCCTGGTGCCAGCGGCACCCTGGTGGCCAGGAATGACTCGGCGCCCAGTCCGAGCGGCAGGCCGGGGGGCAGGTCGAGCAGCGCGGCGTCGCCGCCGGGCGGCACCAGGGCCGGGGGCAGGTGGCCGGCCTGGGCGATCTCGCAGGCGCGGCCCGGCGGGTCCACGACCGCGTAGATGCAGGTGGCGAACGGTGCGGCCGCGATGCCCGCGGCCATCCTGTCCAGCCTGCGCAGCACCTCCCGGGGCGGCAGGTCCAGGTCGGCCAGCGTGTGCGCGGCGGTGCGCAGCTGGACCATGACCGCCGCCGCCTCCGGGCCGTGGCCCATCGCGTCGCCGACGATCAGGGCGGCCCGGCCGCCGGACAGCGGGACGATGTCGTACCAGTCGCCGCCCACCACGCTGGCGCCCACCGGCAGGTAGCGGTGGGCGACCTCGAGCCCGTCGGGAACGTGCGGCTGGCCGGGCAGCAGCCCCTGCTGAAGGGCCAGCGCGGTGCGCCGCTCCTGCCCGTAGAGCCGGGCGTTGTCGATGCACACCGCCGCGCGCGAGGCCAGCTCGCCGGCCAGCGAGATGTCGCCCTGGTTGAACGCCGGGCTGGCCGGCGAGCGCGCGAAGATCGCGCATCCCACCACGACGCCGCGGGCGATGAGCGGCGTGGCCAGGTACGAGGCGAAGCCGGCCGCGGTTTCCCGGCCGCCGGGAACGAGGGCCACCCGCGCCGCGGTTTCCCCGTCCAGCCGGTCGAACAGGATCGGCTCGCCGGTCGCCATGGTCCGGGAGCCCGGGGTTTCCGGGCCGAGCACCAGCACCTCGCCCAGCCGGATGTGGCTGCCGCCGCCGACGTCCCGCCCGGGCATGCGGGCCGCGAGCCGACGCACCGCGGCCCCGGG
>JASHUI010000651.1:0-3903 GCA_030040095.1 Streptosporangiaceae bacterium
GGCGCGGGAAGGACGATCGTGACTCCCCCGGTCCCCGCCCGGCTCCGCCCGGGCGACCTGGCCGGGCTGGCCAGCGTGGGACTGCGCACCCGCAAGCTTCGCGCCACGCTGTCGGCGCTGGGCATCGCGATCGGGGTGGCCGCGATCGTGGCGGTCCTCGGCCTGGCCAACTCCTCCCAGGCCGGGCTGCTTGCGGAGATCTCCAGGCTGGGCACCAACCTGCTGACCGTCAGCAACGGGACGACTCTCACCGGCCAGGCCGCCGAGTTGCCCGACGCCGCCCCGGGCATGATCGGCCGGCTGCCCGGCGTCACCGGCGTCCAGTACACCGCCGCGGTCAGCGGCGCCGGGGTCTACCGCAGCCCGCTGATCCCCGCGATCGACACCGTCGGCCTGACGGTCGCCGCCTCCAGCCTGGGCCTGCCCGCCGTGGCCGGCACCGGCGTGGCCCAGGGCAGCTACCTCAACGCCGCCACCGCCCGGGAACCGGTCGCCGTGCTCGGCGCCGAGGCCGCGCAGCTGATGGGCATCGACCGGATCTGGCCGGGGATGCGGATCTGGGTCGGCGGCATGTGGTTCTACGTCGTCGGCATCCTCAGCCCCGCCGCACTCGCCCCGCAGATCGACACGTCGGTCCTGGTCGGCTTCCCCGCCGCCGAGCGCTATCTCGGCCTCGACGGGCATCCTTCTGAGATCTACGTCCGCACCGTCAACACCCAGGCCGCCACCACGTCGGTCGACGCCCTGCTCGCCGCCCAGGCCGACCCGGAAAACCCGAACGAGGTCGCCGTCTCCCAGCCCTCGATCAGTCTCACCGCCCAAGCCGATGCCGCCGGCGCGTTCAATACCCTGTTCCTCGGCCTGGGCGCGGTCGCGCTCCTGGTCGGCGCGGTCGGCGTGGCCAACATCATGATCATCTCGGTGCTGGAGCGCCGCCAGGAAATCGGGCTGCGCCGTGCTCTGGGCGCCACCAGGGCCCAGATCCGCACCCAGTTCCTGGCCGAGGCCATCCTGCTCGCCCTGGCCGGCGGCGCCACCGGGGACATCGCCGGCGCCGCCGCCACCGCCATCTACGCCCGCGCCAAGGGCTGGGCCGTCGTCATTCCCCCCGAAGCGTGGGCCGGGGGCTTCGGCGCCGCCCTCCTCATCGGCGCCCTGGCCGGGCTGCTGCCCGCGATCCGGGCCGCGCGCCTGTCACCCACGCAAGCGCTCTGGACCTTGTGAGCGGCGAGCGAGAGCCTGGCAGGCCTTTACCCAGCGCCGGGTCAGGCCGGACTGGCCCGGCGGCAGCGGGCGATGAGGATGACCGGGACGGTGGATCCGCGCTCGGCGAACTCCTCGGGCACCAGCCCGGCGGCGAGCATGGCGTTCAGGTAGGTGGACAGCATGCGGTGGTTCGCCCCGGCCCGGCCGCGCACACCCTCGCCGCGGGTGGCCCACCAGCCTTCCGTTGCGTAGCCGTGTTCGGGTGGCCAGCTCGGCAGCCCGGACCAGGACCCTTCCGGGCCACCCGGGTAGCAGGGGTGGAACACCGAGAAGCCGAACCACCCGCCCGGCGCCAGCAGGGCGGCGACCGTGGTCAGGGCGCCGTCCAGATCGTCGATGTCCATGAGCGCCATGTGGCACAGCACGCCGTCGTAGGGCACGCCGTCCCACCACGTCGTGCGGGTCGCGTCGCCGCGGACATAACGGATGCCCAACGGCTGGCCGGCCTCGATCTGCCGGGCCCGGTCCAGCATGCGTGCCGACAGGTCGAGCCCGGTGACCATGGCCCCGCGCCGGGCGAGGTGCCGGCTGGCGGTCCCGTAGCCGCAGGCCAGGTCGAGAACCCGCTGGCCGGTTATGTCCGCTGGCAGCAGGGTATTCGGCGCGGCGTCCCAGTCCCTGCTGAAGTCGGCATACCAGTCGGCGATGGCGTCGTAGCGGGCCGGTGGGTACCCCATGCAGGGATCGTAACCAGCGGCCCGAGCATCGGGGCGTACGGTACGGGCCGCGCCTGACCGGACCTTCCGGTGGCCTCCGGCCGGCCGCTCAGCCGACCGTTCCGTTGAGATGGCGCAGCTCGTCGCCGGTGTAGATCTGCCGCGGACGGGAGATCTTCTGTTCCGGGTCGGCGGCGCCTTCTTGCCACTGGGCCAGCCAGCCCGGCATGCGCCCGATCGCGAACAGCACCGGGAACATGGCCACCGGCAAGCCCATCGCCTGGTAGATGATGCCCGAGTAGAAGTCCACGTTCGGGTACAGCTTGTGGCTGATGAAGTACTCATCGGCCAGCGCGATCCGCTCGAGCTCGAGCGCGATATCCAGCAGCGGGTTGCGGCCGGTCACCGCGAACACCTCGTCGGCGATCTCCTTGATGATCGTGGCACGCGGGTCGAAGTTCTTGTACACCCGGTGCCCGAACCCCATCAGGCGGACCTCTCCGGCCTTGACCCGGTCGATGTAGGCGGGGATGTTGCCCACCGACCCGATCTGGTGCAGCATCCGCAGCACCTGCTCGTTCGCGCCGCCATGCAGCGGGCCATACAGCGCCGCCGTGGCCGCCGCGGCCGCCGAGTACGGGTCGGCCTGCGAGCTGCCGACCACCCGCATCGCGGTGGTGGAGCAGTTCTGCTCGTGGTCGGCGTGCAGGGTGAACAGCGTGTCGAGGGCGCGCTCGAGCACCGGGTCCGGGCGGTACCTGGGCTCGGTCATCTTCCACATCATGTTGAGGAAGTTGCCGGCGTACGACAGCTCGTCGTCGGGGTAGGCATACGGCAGGCCCATCGCATGCCGGTAGGCGAACGCCGCCAGCGTCGGCATCTTGGCGATCAGCCGGATCACCTGGTCTTGCTGGCCCGCCGGGTCGGAGACGGCTTTGGCGTCGGGGTAGAAGGTGGACAGGGCGGCGATGGTGCTGACCAGGATCCCCATCGGGTGGGCGTCGTGATGGAAACCATCGATGAATTTCTTGACGTTCTCGTGCACGTAGGTGTGGTTGGTGACCTCCGCCGCCCAGGCGGCAGACTCCTCCTTGGCCGGCAGCTCGCCCCGCAGCAGCAGGTACCCCACGTCCAGGAACGGGACCCGGCGCGCCAGCTCCTCGATCGGGTAACCGCGGTAGCGAAGGATCCCCTTGTCCCCGTCGATAAAGGTGATGGCGCTGCGGCAACTGGCGGTGTTGAGGAACCCGGGGTCGTATGACAACAGCCCGAAGTCGTCGTCGGACACCTTGATCTGGCGCAGGTCGATCGCGCGGATGGCGCCATCGATGACAGGAAGCTCATAGTTGCGGCCGGTCCGTGAATCGGTCACCTGCAACATGCCGGTAGTAGTCATGGCTGCGTCGCTCCTAACGGCCCCGGACCGAGCGGCAGTCGCCGCAGCGCCTACGGGCCCTGATTTTCCGACTGTAGGCGGCGCAACCAGGCATGAGATTGGCCATAAGGCCCGTCCTGGCGGGACCTCCGCCACCTGAGAACCCGGCGGGCGCCGCGAGGGCCGGCCCGGCCGGCGTCAGCCTGGCCGTCGCGCCCGCTGAGCGGACGCGGGGCAGCCGGCCGGTATGAATGCGAGCCCGGTGCACATCTAGCTGCAGCAACGCCGCACCCATCACCGGGCAGCACCGGGCGAAGACACCAGTAGTCGAAATGAGCACCACGAGAATTACAAAAGGCGACCTGAGGACAAGCCCGGTCCGCCACTCAGGCGGTTGCCTGCGTCACAAATGCAGGGCCATCAACCCGGTATCTGGCACGAGACAGCGGATTATCGGCCGCGAGCGCGTGGCGCGTCGAGTACCTGACCAGGCTGGGTTCCTGCGCAACGGGCGCAAACCCCTTCCGGCCACTCTTGACACGCGAATATCGAGTTTTAGAATCATATTTACCTCAGCGCTGGACAGCGGAAAGGATCACTAAATGT
>JASHUI010000652.1:0-3702 GCA_030040095.1 Streptosporangiaceae bacterium
CCCGGACCCCCGGGTCGGCCCGCAGCTCGCGCCGCATGTCGCCGGTGTCGGCCGGGGTCAGAAGGTTCTCCTCACCCAGCACGTTCTCCCCGACCCGGGCGGCCATCTGCCTGGTCAGCGCGTCCACGATCTCCCGGGCGAACACCTGCCGCGCCTGGTTGTGCGGCCGTCGCGAGCGCCGCGCCCGCTCCCTGGCCTTCGAGCACGCGGCCGGGGTGAGGCGCAGCGTCTCCTGGTCGACCTTCAGCTCGATCGGGGCGTCGGGCACCCGCTGCCGGTCCCGGACCGCCGCGGCCACCACATCCGCCATGGCCAGCCGGCCCTTGATCTCGGCGGTGGCGGGCGGCTCGCTGCCGGTGGCGCTGAGCCCGGGGAACAGGTCGGCGATCGTGGACAGCAGCACGCTGGTCTCGCCCAGAGAGGGCAGCACCTGGCCGATATACCGCAGGAAGGTGGCGTTCGGCCCGACCACGAGCACCCCGCGCTTGTGCAGCTGCCGCCGGTAGGTGTACAGCAGGTACGCGGCCCGGTGCAGGGCCACCGCGGTCTTGCCGGTGCCGGGGCCGCCCTGCACGACCAGCACCCCGGGCAGCTCGGAGCGTATGATCCAGTCCTGCTCGGCCTGGATGGTCTCAACGATGTCGTGCATGTGCCCGGTCCGGCTCGCGCTGAGCGCGGCCAGCAGCGCCGACTCGCCGGTCAGCCCCTCGTGACGGCCCGGATCGGCGGCGGTCAGGTCCAGGACCTCGTCGTCCACGCCGACCACGGTCCGGCCCCGGGTCTTGATGTGACGGCGCCGCCGCACGTCGGCCGGCGAGGCCGCCGTGGCCAGGTAGAAAGGCCGCGCGGCGTCGGCCCGCCAGTCCATGAGCAACTGCTCATAGTCTCCGGAATCGTCATGAATGCCGATCCTGCCGATGTACCGGGTCTTGCCGTGGTGAAAATCGAGCCGGCCGAAGCACAGGCCGTTCTCCGCGGCATCGAGCTGGGCGAGTTGCTGGGCGTACATGACGCTGAATGCCTCGCGCTCGGTCCGGGCCTGATGCGTGCCGCCCGCCTGGCGCAACACCTCCGCCAGCCGGTGCGAGGCACGTTTCCTCAGGCCATCGAGCCGACCGTACAGCATAGAGACGTACTCCTGCTCGTCTCCGATTTCAGCGGTTGACAATCATGCTCCCTTTACCGTAAAATTCACGTGCCTTATTGATTTAGGTTTATAACAATGCGGAAGGCGTGCTACAAAGCGTAGCTCGCTTTTTTTAATGCTCGCGCCAGCGCCCGGGGCACGGCGCCGCCGTTATCCGGGCAGCCTCGGGTCGGTGCCGCGGGGACCGAACCCGGCCTGGGCCGATACGTTCGGGTCCCAGTCGAACACCACCGCGTCGTCCCCCTCGCCGATGATCACCTCGGCCCCGGGCAGCGCGCCCGCCTCGGCCAGAGCATCCTCGACGCCCAGCCGCGCCAGGCGGTCGGCGAGGTAACCGACGGCCTCGTCGTTGCCGAAATCGGTCTGCAGGATCCACCGGCGGGGCTTCTCCCCCCGGATCACGAACCGGTTGTCCCCGGCCCGCACCACCTCGAAGGCCCGCCCGGCCACGGGCTCGGGCCGGATCACCAGCCGGGTCGGCTCGGCCGGCGGCTGCGCGGCGCGCGCCTCGGCGATCACGTCAGCCAGGGTAAACGCGAGCTCGCGCAGGCCCTCGTGCGTCGCCGCGGACACCAGCCGGACGGTCAGGCCGCGCGCCTCCAGCACCGGCGCGGCCCGCTCGGCCCGGTCGCGGGCGGAGGGCACGTCGATTTTATTGAACGCGACGACTCGGGGCCGGTCGCGCAGGCTAGCCCCGGCCAGGTCCTCGTAGGAGGCCAGCTCCTCCTCGATCTGGTCGAGGTCGGCCACCGGGTCGCGGCCCGGCTCCTCGGCCGCCGCGTCCAAGACGTGAACGAGCACCAGGCAGCGCTCGACGTGCCTGAGGAAGTCAAGCCCAAGGCCCTTGCCCCGGCTGGCCCCGGGAATCAGCCCGGGCACGTCCGCCACGACGAACTGGGTCTCCCCCGCCTCCACCACGCCCAGGTGCGGGGTCAGCGTGGTGAACGGGTAGTTTGCGATCTTGGGCCGGGCCGCCGACATCGCGGCGATCAGCGAGGACTTGCCGGCGTTCGGGAACCCGACCAGGCCGGCGTCGGCGACCGTCTTGAGTTCCAGCACCAGCCGCCGCTCGGCCCCTGGCTCGCCGCGCAGCGCGAAGCCCGGCGCCTTGCGCCGGGTCGAGGCCAGCGCGGCGTTGCCGAGCCCGCCCCGGCCGCCCTGAGCGGCCACGAACCTGGTCCCGGCTCCGACCAGGTCGGCCAGCACCTCGCCGTCGGCCGTCTTCACGACGGTGCCCTCCGGCACCCGCAGGACCAGGTCGGCGCCGTCGGCGCCGTTGCGGTTGGAACCCTGGCCGGCCTTCCCGTTGCCCGCGCGCCGTACCGGCCGCCGGTGGAAGTCGAGCAGCGTGGCCGCGCCCGGGTCGACCTCGATGATCACGTCGCCGCCACGGCCGCCGTTGCCGCCGTCCGGCCCGCCGAGCGGCTTGAACTTCTCCCGGCGGATCGAGGCACAGCCGTGCCCCCCGTCGCCCGCGGAGATCCGCAGCTCGGCCTGGTCAGCGAATTCGGCCACTTGTGCGCCCGCTCCTGGCAGCGCTCCAGCCGGTTAGCTGACCTCGGCCGCCACGCTGGCTTCGACGTCCGCGGGAACCACGCTCACCGCACGGCGCCCGCGCCGCGTGCCGAACTCAACCTTCCCGCTGACCAGCGCGAACAGCGTGTCGTCGCCGCCGCGGCCGACGCCGGTACCCGGGTGGAAGTGCGTCCCGTGCTGCCGCACGATGATCTCGCCCGCGCCGACCAACTGGCCGCCGAAGCGCTTGACGCCGAGTCGCTGGGCGTTGGAATCGCGGCCGTTCCGGCTGGATGACGCGCCCTTCTTGTGTGCCATCTCAGTCCTTCTTCCTGGACGCGGCGCGCGAGCCGGCGGCGCCGCGCGTCGGCGCACCGATGCTGGTGATCTTCACCTGCGTGTACTTCTGCCGGTGACCAAGGCGGCGGCGGTAGCCGGTCTTGTTCTTGTACTGGATCATGTTGATCTTGGGCCCGGCCGCGGCACCCAGGATCTCGGCGGTGACCTGGTAGCCGCCGACCTCCGCCGGGTCGCTGATGACCTTGCCGTCGTCTATCACGAGCACCGCGGGCAGGGTCACGCTGGAGCCGACCTCGCCAGCGAGCTTGTCCACGGTCAGGACATCGTCGACCGATGCCTTCTCCTGCCTGCCGCCGCAGCGCACGATCGCGTACACCGAGAACTCTCTCTCCCTTGTGCGGGCCCGCCGCGAGATCCGCGGTTTGTCCGGCATCGATACGGACTGGCCCGCCTGCGTCGCAGCGCCCGTATTCAGGCGTGCTGCCGCCGGTTGTCCGACGCGCCGGTCACCAAGACTATCAGACGTTACGAGGGTGAGCCCGCCGCCGGCTGAGCCTGCCAGGCACCGTCCTGGCCGGCCTCGGGGATCCGGTCCCCGTCGGGCTGGGCATCACTGACCAGCTGGGCGCCGGATCCGGCCGTGGCCGAGCCGTCGTGCGCCTCGGCACCGGCCTGCGCCTCAGCACCGACCTGCGCCTCAGCGGCATCCTGGGGCGGGGCGGCAACCTGCGCCTCGTCGG
>JASHUI010000653.1:0-4782 GCA_030040095.1 Streptosporangiaceae bacterium
CAGCATGTTCGCCAGCACCCGCGGCCGGGCCCGCTCGGCCTCCACCACCACGCTGATCGCCGCCGCCACCCCCCCGAACTGGTCATACACCGGCACCGCCACCACCAGATCCGGCAACGTGATCCGCCCCCGCGCCACGGCGAAGCCGACCTGCCGCACCTGCGCCAGCTCGCGCAGCAACTGTCCCCGGTCGGTCACCGTCAGCGGCGTGAACCGCTCCAGCGGCCCTCGCAACACCCGCTCCTGCAAGTCCCGGTCCCCGAACGCCAGCAACACCAGCCCCGTTCCGGTGGCATGCATCGGCCACCGATCTCCCATCCGCCCGTTCGTCGGATGCGTCGCGCACGCCCGGATCGTCTCGACATACATCACCTCATCCCCGTCGCGCACCCCGAGATGCACATTCCCCCGCGTCCGGTGATGCAGCTCATCCAGATAAGGAAACGCCGCCTCCCGCAACCCCAGCCCCCGCGGCGACAACGCCGCCAGCTCCAAAAGGCGCAGCCCGATCGAATACCGCCCGCCCGCCCCCCGCTCCAAAGCGCCCCACCGTTCCAGCTCACACACCAGCCGGTGCGCCGTCGACAAACTCAAACCCGCCCGCCGCGCAATCTCGCTCAACGACAACGCGCGCTGCCGCGGCCCGAACGCATCCAAAACCGCCAGCAACCGTCCGGCCGCATTCGTCGGCGCCCGCCCGCCGGATGACCCCCCGCGCCCGGCCCGCCCGGTCGCGCCGAGCGCCCCCGGCCGCGCTGCCCTCGACTCCCCCGCTCTGGGCTCGGTGGCCCTGGACCGGGCCGGGACATCGAGGGTATCCCGCATGCTGACCCCCTTGTCGACCGCGCCGTGCGGGTTGGCGTGCTGCGTGACCTGCTTGATTCCGCTAAAAAATCCGTCGGTTCAAGCAGCGCCGGGTGGCCTGGCGGTAATCAGATCATGCTTACACGCGAGCATCCGATCTGCAAGAAATGAGATGGAGCCGTTGTAAATCTGCCGTAACCGGTCGCCGCACCGGTGACCGGGCTCATGCCGGGCCTGGCGTGCTTCGCCACACTACGTTTTCCCTTTCGCCCGGCGGAAGCGCCATGGACGCCGGACAGGCGCGTCCTCGAAGCTGACGCTGTTATTGGTGAGGTCGGCTCACTGCACCGAGGCCTGCCGCCCCCGGCAAGCCCGGGCAGCGCGTGCCCTCAGCATCAACACCTATCCATGGCAGGTGCATGCATAGCAGGAGCGTCGACGTGAGACCTAAAGCAAATCAAAGACGTAGATTCAACCGGTCCGCCCCCTTCATCGCCGCCGCCGCCGTGGTGGCCGTCCTGGCCGGTTGCTCGTCAAGTACAAGCAGCACGCCCCCGTCGTCAACGGCGCCGCGCCACGGCGGGTCGCTCACCGTGCTCGAGGGCAGCAGCTTCGCGGGCGCCTGGCCCGGCCTCGACCCCGCCACGGACACCGACGGCGCGGCGAACCAGAGTTACATGGACGCCATCTTCGGCCAGCTGTACCAGCTCGGCGAGGGCGGCAAGTGGATCCCGGACCTCGCCACCAACATTTCCGCCACCGACGGCGGCAAGACGTGGGTGTTCACCCTGCGCAAGGGCGTGACGTTCTCGGACGGGACAACGTTCAACGCCCAGGCGGTCGCCTACAACTGGGCCCGGGACCTCAAGAGCACCTGCACCTGCAAGCCGGAATTCCTGAGCCCGCCGACGATCACCGTCACCGGCCCGTACACCATCGACCTCAAGCTCAGCTACGTCGACGCGCCGCTCCTGGCCGACCTGCAGGATGACATCTTCGACTGGATCGCGTCGCCGACGGCCGTCCAGAAGCTGGGCGAGACCGCGTTCGCGCTCAAGCCGGTGGGCGCCGGGCCGTTCACGGTGGTCAGCGACTCGCCGAGTTCCGAGCTGGTGCTCAAGGCCAACCCGCACTACTGGGAGAAGGGCCTGCCCTACCTCAAGACGCTGATCTTCAAGCCAGTCCTCGACGACGAGACCGCGCTCAAGGACCTCCAATCCGGCGCGGGCGGCGCCTACGAGGGAATGTCGACTCCCAGTCTCGCGCCCGCCTTCAAGGCGCATTTCACGACGACGACCGAGCCGTCCACCTCCCCGTACGACATCCAGCTCAACACGAGCATCGCGCCGTTCAACAACATCCTGGCCCGGGAGGCGATCTACTACGCCACCGATACGCCGCTGCTGGACTCCAAGCTGTTCGGCGACGCGTACCCGGTGACCCAGTCGTTCACCGCTCCGGCCGGGCTGTTCTACGAGCCGACGGTCCCCGGCTACCTGACCTACAACCTGGCGAAGGCCAAGGCACTGGTCAAGCAGGTGGGCGGCATCAGCATCAGCCTGAAGACCATCACCAGCCCGGTGGCCGAGACGCTGGACGAGGGCCTGGCCGAGATGTGGGAAGCCGCAGGGATGAAGGTCACCCTGCAGAACTACGACCTCACCGGCCTGATCTCGGTCTTCCTGTCCGGTAAATGGCAGGCGTTCCTGCAGACGGCCGGAGCATGGGACCCCGAGGGCGGCGTTGGCGTCGCGTTCCGGTTCTCGTCCTTCTCGCCGTTCACCGGCGTCCACGACCCGAAGATCAACGCCCTGCTCGCCGAGGCAGGCGGGACGCTCAACATGGCGCAGCGGCAGCAGTTCAACTACGACCTCAACGCCTACATCGCCAAGGAGGCCTACGGGCCGTTCCTGTTCCCGATCGCCGGATACAACATCGCCGCCCACGGGGTCTACGGTCCCGGTCTGACCACCCCGATCCCGAGCATGGCGGTGCTGCCGGAGATCTTGTGGCAGTACGTCTACAACAACAACACGTGAGGCGCGGATCACCGTTGAGCTATGAGCGCATCGATCCCTCTCGGCAAGCCTGAGGGCATCGCTGAGCGCACCGGCACCGAGCCGGGCGGCCGGCCAGGCGGCGCATTCGTGCGCCGCCTGGCCGGGTCGCCGTCCTTGCGGGTGGCCGGCCGGCGCCTCCTTATCGCGATACCGGTGCTCTGGGGCGTGACGTTCCTGACGTTCGTCGTCGAGAACGCGCTGCCCGGCGACGCCGCCGAGGCGCTGCTCGGGGCGAACGCCACTCCGGCCGAGATCCGGGCCGAGAGCATCAAGCTGCACCTCAACCAGCCGCTCCTGGTCCGCTACTGGGACTGGTTCTGGGCCGCGCTGCACGGCAACCTCGGCAACTCGCTCTACAGCGGCCAGTCCGTCGGGTCGATCATCGCGCAGCGCCTGCCGGTGACCATCGACCTCGTCATCTACGCGCTGGCCCTCACGCTGGTCATCTCGATCCCGCTGGCGCTGCTGTGTGCCCGCAGGCCGGGCGGCATCATCGACCGGGTGATCATGGCGCTGTGCATGGCCGGCCTGTCCATAGCGCCGATCGTGCTGGCCCTGCTGCTGCTCCAGGTCTTCTCCGGCTACCTGCACAACCTCCTGCCCGCGCTGGCCAGCGGGACCGGAAACGACCCGCGGGACCTGACGATGCCGGCCCTGACCCTGGCCCTCCCCTTGGCCGCCTTCTACATCCGGTTCCTGCGGGCCGACCTGATCGAGCAGATGTCCGAGGACTACACCGTGACCGCCCTGGCCAAGGGCCTGTCCCGGTGGCGGGTTCTCACCCGCCACGCGCTGCGGAACTCCTTCATAGGGCTGCTCACGGTCATCGGGCTCAACCTCGCCACGCTGATCGGGGTCACCGTGATCGCCGAGAGCATCTTCGGGCTGGCCGGCGTCGGCAACGAACTGCTCCAGGCCATCCAGCACAGGGACGTGCCGCTCCTCGAGGGAATCGTGCTGGTGTTCGCCGCATTCGTCGTCATCGTCAACCTGGCCACCGACCTGCTCTACGGTGTCCTCGACCCAAGGATCCGCCATGGCCGCTCCCGTAGCTAGCCTGGGCCTGGGGCTTCCGGAGGCTGGCGGCGCGACACCGCAGTGGCAGTCGCGCGGCCGCGGCGTGCTCCGCACGCTGGAGATCACGATCCCCGCCGCCCTGCTGCTGGTGCTGCTGTTCTTCTGCTTCATCTGGCCGCTGGTGTACCCGGTGCCAAGCCCGACCTACGGGTCCGTGCTGAACGCCAACCTGCCGATGTGGTCTCCCGGCCACATCTTCGGCACCACTCAGGTCGGCTATGACAACATGGCCAGGATCCTCTACGGCGGGCGTACGACGTTCGAGGTGGCCGCGGCCGTGCAGGCCATCGGCCTGGTCGTCGGCGGACTCCTCGGCGTGATCGCCGGCTACGCCGGCGGGATCGTCGAGGCGGTGCTCATGCGGGTGCTCGACGTGTTCATCGCCTTCCCCTCGCTGGTGCTGATCCTGGCGATCGTCGACAGCCTCGGCCAGAGCGAGCTGCACGTGATCTGGGCGCTGTCGGCCTTCAGCATCCCGGCGGTCGCGCGGGTCGCCAGAGCCGGGACGCTGCGGCTGCGCGAGCAGCCGTTCGTCGTGGCCGCGCGGCTGTCGAGCGTGAAGGCCTGGCGGATCATCTCCGGCCACATCGTGCCCAACCTCATCCCGCAGCTGCTGACCTTCAGCCTGCTCGGGACCGGCATCATCATCATCCTGGAGAGCGGGCTCGACTTCCTCGGCTACGGCATCCCGGACCCCGCACCGAGCTGGGGCGGCATGATCGCCTACGGGCAGACCGTGATGTCGGTCACCCTGGCCCCGCTGGTCGTGCCGAGCCTTTTCCTGTTCGGTACCGTGGTCTGCCTGAACCTCCTTGGCGACGGCCTGCGCGGCCGCTGGGGG
>JASHUI010000654.1:0-2577 GCA_030040095.1 Streptosporangiaceae bacterium
GCGCCCCGGCCGTCCGGGCCGGGGCGCGGCGCGGGATAATCAGAAGCTCCTGTCGCCGGCGGAAAGGAGACGGCATGAGCCCGGTCTCGCGCGGCTTCCACGGCCGCCGCCGGGCCCCGGCCGGGGAGGAGGGTCGCGTGCCGCCAGGCCAGTACGTGACCACTGACTTCCCCGTGCTCTCGGCTGGCCCGACACCGCACACCCCGACCGACACCTGGACGTTCTCGATCACCCGGGGCGGTGACACGAAGAAATCCTGGACCTGGGAAGAGATCCGGGCGCTGCCGGAGGAGGACGTCACCACGGACGTCCACTGCGTCACCCGGTGGTCCAAGCTCGACACCCACTGGCAGGCGGTGTCCATCGACACGCTGCTGGAACAGGTCGAGCACGACGCCTCGTACGTGCTGGCGTTCAGCGACGGCGGGTACACCACGAACCTGCCGCTGGCGGACGTCACCGGCGGCCAGGCCTGGCTGGCCTACGGCTACGACGGCGGGCCGCTGCCGCCCGAGCACGGCGGCCCGGCGCGGCTGCTGGTGCCGCACCTGTATTTCTGGAAGAGCGCCAAGTGGGTCCGCGGCCTGGAACTTCTCGACGCCGACGAGCCGGGCTTCTGGGAGACCTACGGGTACCACATGTACGGGGATCCATGGAAGGAACAGCGGTACGCGGGCGACTGACCTGGCAGACCGCCACGGTCACCGAGATCGTCCCGGAGACGGCCCGGGCGTCGACGATCGTGTTCGACGTGCCCGACTGGCCGGGCCGCCGCGCCGGGCAGCACCTGGACGTCCGGCTGACCGCCGACGACGGCTACCGGGCCGAGCGGTCGTACTCGATCGCCTCGGCCCCCGGCGAGCCGGTCGCGATCACCGTCGAGCGGCTGGAGGACGGCGAGGTCTCGCCCTACCTCACCGAGGACCTGCGGGCCGGCGACGAGATCGAGCTGCGCGGCCCCATCGGCGGGTACTTCGTGTGGGATCCCGGGACCGACCGCGGGCCGCTGCTGCTGGCGGCGGGCGGCTCCGGGGTCGTCCCGCTGCGCTCGATCATCCGGCACCGGGAGCGCACCGGGGCGGCCGCGAAGGCCCGTCTGCTGTACTCCTCGAGATCACTGGCTGACGTCATCTACCGCGACGAGCTTGAACGCTACGACTCGGGGCTGGACGTGGTCTACACGCTCACCCGGTCGCAGCCGCCGGGCTGGCGCGGTCACGCGGGCCGGGTCGATGCCGCGCTGCTGGCCGAGCTGGCCTGGCCGGCCGGCCAGGACCCGCTCGCCTTCGTCTGCGGCCCGACCAGCTTCGTGGAGGCCGTGGCCGAGGGCCTGGTCGCGCTCGGCTACCCGGCGGGGCGGGTCAAGACCGAGCGGTTCGGCGCAACGGGAGGACGGTCATGAACCCACTGGACGGCAACGCCATCGGCGGCCTGCTGCATGAGGTCTTCGCCGCCGAGATGACCGACGCGACCGGCACGTGCGCGAACTGCGGCCAGACCGGGCCGCTGGCCCAGGCCGTGGTCTACCTGGACGCGCCGGGCACCGTGGTGCGGTGCCGCAACTGCTCGAGCATCCTGATGGTGTTCACCAAGGTGCACGAGCGGAACTGCGTGGACCTGCGCGGCCTGGCCGCGCTCGAGCCGCGGTAACCGCGGGCGAGGGCACCTGCGGCCGGGTAGGAAGGACGCATGGCCCGGTACGCGCTGCTCGTGCTGCCGTCGGCGAACCGCGTCTACACCGGCGCGTCGGCCGCGCTGACCCTGGCCGAGCTGGAGGTGTTCAACCTGGCCGTGCTGGGCGGCCGGCTGAGCGAGGCGTCCGGCCAGGCGATCGGCGGCGTGCCGTACGTGACCTTCGCGGCGGACCGGATCGACGACCGGGACGCGGCGTTCCTGGCCAACCTCTCGTCGGCCTTCGCGCTGTTCGCCGTCGAGGGCGATCTGCTGCGGCCGGTCACCCTCCATACGCTCGACCGGTTCGACGACGACCTGATCACGATCCCGAGGTACCAGGGGAAGACCAACGAGCAGTTCACCAAGCTGCTGCTCAACGTCACCCTGCTCTCGTCGGCGTTCGCGCCCGCCATGCTGGACCGGCAGTTCGCCGTGCTCGATCCGCTGTGCGGCCGCGGCACGACCCTCAACCAGGCCCTGATGTACGGGTTCGACGCCGCCGGGATCGACCTCGACCAGAAGGACTTCGAGGCGTACGCGGCGTTCATCCAGGCCTGGCTGAAGCGCAAGCGGATCAAGCACCACGCGGAGTCCGGGCCGGTGCGCCGCAACCGGCAGGTGCTGGGCCGGCGGCTGCGGATCAGCCTGGCGGCGGCCAGGGACGACTACCGGGCGGGCGTCACCCAGCACCTGGACGTGGTCAACGCCGACACCACCAGGGCGCTGGAGATCTTCCGGCCCGCGTCGTTCGACCTGATCGTGGCCGACGCCCCGTACGGCGTGCAGCACGGCAGCCGCACCGCGGCCAGGGGCCTGTCCCGCAGCCCCGTCGACCTGCTGGCCGAGGCCGCCCCGGTGTGGGCCAGCCTGCTGCGCGGCGGCGGCGCGTGCGGGATCGCCTGG
>JASHUI010000655.1:0-5545 GCA_030040095.1 Streptosporangiaceae bacterium
GGGCACGGGCCAGAGCATCGCGATCTCCCTCAAGGTCGTGCCGACCCTGGTCTCGGCGACGGTGTCGCCGTCGTCGGCCAGGTTCGGCGGCTGCACCGGGGGGAACGCGAGCGTCAACACCGCGTCGACCGGGAACGCCCTCGGCTTCCCGGACGGGCGCTGCTGGCTGGGCACGCCCGGGCCGCACGGGAGCTTCCCGATCACGATCACGAACACGGGCGTGGCGGCGGACATCTACGTGAGCGGCGCCGCGGCGTCCCCGTCCGACGGCGGCGCTCAATGGAGCCTGTGCAACATCGGGCCCAGCCCGGCCGTGGCCTGCACCGGCCCGGACGGGAAGCTGCCAGGGAGCAACCAGTACCTGGTGCAGAACTTCGCCGGCGGCAGCGTCAATCCCGGCGGCCTGACCGACACCATGAGCTGCGACACCGAGTTCGCGGCCGGCTCCTGCTCGGCGGTGCAGGGGGATTCGCAGCAGGAGGGCATCGAGCTGACCGGCCCCGCCTCGACCACCGACCAGTCCGCGGCCTGGACGGTCACGATCACCTGGACCGCGTTCTCCCTGCCTCCCGCGAGCTGACCGGCCGGGCGCGGGTCAGCCCGGCGGTGTTGCAAGATGAGGTCGTGACGACAGCTGACCCCGCGGCGCTCGATCCCCAGACCGAGCACCGGATCAGGGAGAGCATCGCCCGGCAGACCCTCCTCACCACGCTGGGCGTCTCGGTCGCCCGGCTGGGGGCCGGCCGCGCCGAACTCGACCTGCCGTACCGGGCCGACCTGTGCCAGCAGAACGGCTTCATGCACGCCGGCGCGATCACCACGCTGGCCGACTCGGCGTGCGGGTACGCGGCGGCGAGCCTGATGCCGGCCGACCGGGACGTGCTGACCGTGGAGTTCAAGGTCAACCTGCTCTCGCCCGCCCGCGGCGACCGGTTCCGCGCCGTGGCCGAGGTCATCCGGTCCGGCCGCACGCTCACGGTGTGCTCGGCCGAGGTCGTGGCCTGGGCCGACGACGGGGACGGTAACCCGTCGGACTCGCTGGTCCGGGTCGCGCTGATGCAGGCCACGATGATGGCGGTCCCGCCGCCGCGCCCCGTGCTTACTGGCCGCCCTCGTACTTGAACGAGATCTGCAGCTTGGTCCGGAACGTGACCGCGCCGCCCTCGTCGATGTGGATGTCCTGCGCGACGACCTCGGCAACGCGCAGGTCGCGTAGCGTCTGGCTCGCGGTCCTGATCGCCTCGGTGGCGGCGTCCTCCCACGAGGTGCCGCTGGTGCCGATGATGTCGATCACCTTGTACACGCTCATCGCCAGCCTCCTTGCTCGCTGTCCGGAACCCTGGCCGCCGGCGCGGCCTCCAGACCAGACTGGCAGCCGGCCGCGACGGTGGCCAGCACCGCGCGCCGCGAGCCCGGTATTCAGCCCGGCGGCCGGCGGCCGATGAACGGGTGACCGCGCATCGCGCGGACCTGGCCGTCGCGGGCGTCGAAGCCCGCGTCCTCGAGCAGCCGGAGCCAGGTGGCACGGCTGAACGCGCCCAGCCGGTGTTCCTCGCGCACCACCTGCACCGTGCCGTCCGCGGCGCGCAGCGTGAACTCGTATTCGGCCTGGACCCACGCGTCGCCCGGATCCGGGTCCCAGGTCCGCTCGCGGAAGCTGGCCTGCCGTCCGGAGGAGTCGCTTCCCCCGCCGCCGCCGCTGCCCGCGCGGAACGTATCCGCTATGTGGTCGGGGACGAACACGGCCAGCCCTCCGGGCCGGCAGTGCGCGAACGCGGTCTCGATCACCTGCCGCAGCTCGGCCTCGGTGGTCATGTAGTCGATGGCGTCGTGGACGAGCACCGCGTCGAACTGGCGGCCCAGCCGGAGCGTCCGCATGTCGCCGCGGATGTGGGTGCATTCCGGGTTGAGCCGCCGTGAGACCGACAGCATCTCCTCGGACAGGTCGACGAGCGTCAGGGTCAGCCGCCGCTTCAGGTGACAGGCGACGTGGCCGCCGCCGCTGCCCAGGTCCAGTACCTCCCGCACCGCGGGCCTGGCCGAGCCGAACAGCGCGGCCAGGTGCGCGCCCTCGTCCACGTACTCGTCCGGGGGCGAGATCAGCGGCCACCATTCGGCCAGGTCGGTGTAGACCCGGTAGCTCCTCGCCATGCCGACATCCTCGCGCACGAGGCGGCGGATCACCCAGCGCAGCCCGCTCGCTGGCCCAGGTCACGGGCGCGCGGCGGCCGGGGAGGCGCTCGTCCCGCGGCGAGGAGCCTGTGGTACACACCGTATGAGGCCGTATCTACAGGCAGGTGCACTATGACCGACATGACGTGGCCGGACGCGACCGCGCAGGCCGACCTGGTCCGGCGCGGCGAGGCCAGCGCCGCGGACCTGGTCGAGGCGGCGATCGCCCGGATCGAGGCGGTGAACCCGAAGCTGGACGCCGTGATCCGGACCCGGTTCGACCAGGCGCGGGCCGAGGCGGCCGGGGACCTGCCGGACGGGCCGTTCCGCGGGGTGCCGATCCTGCTCAAGGACCTGGGCTGCCTGGTCGCCGGCGAGGTGACGGCGTTCGGCGTCGGCCCGATGCGCGACCTGGCCTGGCCGGTGACGTCGTATCTGGCCGAGGCGTTCCGGGCGGCCGGCTTCATCTCGCTCGGCCGCACGAACGTTCCGGAGATGGGCACCACCGTGACCACGGAGCCGAGGAACCTGCCGCCCGCCCGCAACCCGTGGGATCCCGGCCGGTCCACCGGCGGCTCCTCGGGTGGGTCGGCGGCGGCGGTGGCCAGCGGCATGGTCGCGGCCGCGCACGCCAACGACGGCGGCGGCTCGATCCGGATCCCGGCCAGCGAGTGCGGGCTGGTCGGGCTCAAGCCGAACCGCGGCCGGGTCAGTCAGGGCCCGGCGGTCGGCGAAGCCTGGGCCGGCGGCACCATCGACGGCGTGGTGGCCAGGACCGTGCGCGACGCGGCGGGCATCCTGGACGCGATCAGCGGCTGGCAGCCGGGAGAGCCCTACTACGCGCCGCCGCTGCCCGGGCCGCTGGCCGCCGAGGTTGGCGCCGACCCGGGCCGGCTGCGGATCGGGCTGCTGGACCGGCCGCCCGGCGACGGCTTCCTCGACGATCCGCAGTGCCGGGCCGCGGTGGCGGCCGCCGCGCGGCTGCTGGAGTCGCTGGGCCACCAGGTGAGCGATTCCGCGCCCGCGGCCATGTTCGACGAGGGGTTCCTGCACCACTTCGGCGTGATCATCGCCGCCGACACCGAGGCGACATTCCGGGCGTTCGAGACGCTGCTCGGCCACCCGATCGGCGAGGACGAGATCGAGCCGCGCAACGCGTTCTACCGCCGTACCGGCACCGCGCTGGATGCCGTGAGCTACCTGCAGACCCGGACCTGGTTCGGGATGTGGGCGCGGCGGATGGCGTCCTGGTGGGGCAGCCACGACCTGCTGCTGACGCCCACGCTGGGCGCCCCCCCGCCGGAGCTGGGCTGGTTCACCGCCGAGGGCCCGGAGGAGGAGGGCAGGCGGGTGGCCAGCTTTATCCCCTACACGGCGCAGTTCAACATGACCGGTCAGCCGGCGGTCAGCCTGCCGCTGCACTGGACGCCGGACGGGCTGCCGGTCGGCGTGCAGCTTGTGGCCGCCTACGGCCGCGAGGACCTGCTGGTCCGGGTGGCCAGCCAGCTGGAGCAGGCCGCGCCGTGGGCGGGGAGGTACCCGCCGGTGCACGCCTAACGCGCGGGTCAGGTCCGGCGCGCCGGCTGCTGCCCGGGCCGCGTGGGTTCCCCGGCCTCTTCCGCGACGGCCTTCGCGGCCGGCTCGGCCGCCTTTCCGTCGGGTCCGTCCGGGCTGGCCGCCTTCGCCGCCGCCGGCCCGGGGGCGGTGGCCAGCCACAGCTCACGCACCATCACCTGGAGCGCGCCGGCGGCCGGTATCGACAGCAGCGCCGCCACGAACGCGCCGAAGATCCCGCCGACCCAGCTGCCGATGCTGGCCCCGATCAGGATCGACAGCAGCACCAGCAGCGGGTTGACCCGCACCGTCCGGCTCATGATGACGGGGTTCAGGACGTGGTTCTCGAGCTGTGTGTAGACGAGGAACACGATCAGGGTGACGATGCCGGCGGGCACCGAGTGCCAGGCGGCGAACAGCACCGTGGGGATGCCGGCCAGGGCGCCGCCGATCAGCGGGAGGAAGTCCACCAGAGCCACCCATAGCGCCCACAGGAACGGGAACGGCACGCCGACGGCCAGCAGCGCGACGAACACGACGATCCCGGCGATGAGCGAGGTGAGGAAGTTGCCCAGCATGTAACCGGTGACCGAGCGGTTCACCTCCCGCGCCACCTTCGAGTAACGCTCCGCGCGCTCCGGCGCCATCATGCCGAGCAGGCCGGAGCGCATCTTGGGGCCCTCGAGCAACAGCAGCACGCCGAGGATGAAGATCGTGAGCAGCGAGAGGCTGAGCGAGAGCGCGCCCTTGCCGACGCTCAGGGCCGGGGCGGCGAGGTTCCTGCTGTAGCCCAGCAGCTTGGGCTGGTTTTGGCGAATCCACTGCTGTACGTGGTACTTGCGCACCAGGTGCCCGATCCAGCCCTTGCCGTGCTCTGCGGAACTCACGTACGAGGGAAGCGAGTTGATCAGGTGCGTGAGCCCGTTGAGCAGCGGGACCCCGAACGCCAGGGTCAGGCCGAGGAAGACCAGCACCCCCCACAGCGTGACCACGGCCACCGCCCAGCCGCGGCGCCGGATCTTCCACCGCTGCAGCGCCACGACCAGCGGGTTGAGCAGCAGCGCGATGAACCCGGCCACGACGATCAGCAGGACGACGTCGCGCAGCCGGTAGATCAGCTTGGCCAGCCCGAAGGCCAGGGCCACGATCGCGACCGTGACAAGGATCGTCCGCAGCGGGATTCCCCGGGCCGCCGCGGCTCTCCACAGCCGGGCGCGCCGGGAGTCGGGAGGTGGCGTTTCGTCGGCCATCTGACCATCATGTCAGCTTGTCGGCGGCCCGCTGTCCCAGCGGGCGCCGGCCACGGCCGGCTCCTAGGCCACGGCCGGGATACCGGGCCCGAGCAGGGCCTGGTAGAGCGCCTCGGTTTCCCGGCCGATCCGGTCCCACGAGAAGCGATCCCGGGCCCGGCTCGCGGCGGCGATGCCGTAGCCCTCCAGCTGCATGGGGCTGGTCAGCAGCTGGCGGATCCGGCGAACCAGCTGCGCCGGGCTGGCCGGCGGCACCAGGAAGCCGGTGTTCCCGTGAATCACCGCGTCCTGATGAGCGCCGGCGGCCGCTATCACCGGCGTCCCGCACGCCATGGCCTCGACCGGAACCATCGCGAGCGCAGGGTCCTGGGTGAGGTGCACCAGCACGTCGGCGGATCGCATCAGCTCCGGCATGTCGGCCTCGCGGACGGCTCCGGTGCAGGTCACCCGGTCTGCCACGGCAAGCTGGCGGGCCAGCCCGGTCAGCGCGCGGTAGCCGGGGTCGCGCCGGAGCCCGGCCCGGGCAGGCCCGCCGGCCACCACGAGCTCGACGTCCGGCAGCTTCGCCG